>BQJM01000015.1 GCA_021604705.1 marine bacterium B5-7
AATACACATCAATGGCCTATTGTCTGGCTTCGTTCATCTTTTCAAAAAGACAAGCTCAAGTGCCGGATGACAGACTTCCCTTGTCATGCCGGACTTGATCCGGTATCTCCTGCAGGCACTATGGTGTTAGAGGGAGATCCCACGTCAAGCGCGGGGTGAGATGCTTCCCTGTCATCCCAGAATTTTCCAAAGGAAAATGTCTGGGATCTAGATTTCAGACAATCGCTGCGCGATTTCTGGAATGACAGGGATTCTCGTTACTAAGCTAATGTAAAGTATTAGTCTTAGTATTATTAGCAGTAGCAGTAGCAGTAGCAGTAGCAGTAGCAGTAGCAGTATCAGTACCTTCAGCGCCAGTGGCTGATGAATCATGGCAAACAGGAAGCGTATCATCTTCTTCAGGCACCCCTGTGTTATTCCCTGCTTGTTCTTGCTCCAAAGATTGCATTTGCTGTCCATAATACGGTTGTGGCTGACTGCCAGAAGCATCTTGCTGGCCTTGCTCCACATCGGGCATGAAACACATCTTGAAGGCTGAGCCACCCAACATATCCATGGTAAACATCACGGCTGCCGCGACAAGTAAAAACGGTGACGATACCAATAAAGCGACAACGGCTGGTAGCATACCCGTATAGGCATCAAAGGAATCCTTCTCTGGTCGCTTCTCCCAGCTACTCATTAAACCCCCAATGGCTGCAGACATGCCGACAGTTAAACCCAAAGCACCCGCTGTCATCGCGAAACCAAAGGACGCCGCAGTAGACATCGGCATGATAATCGCGCTCGCCACAGCAATAAACAAAAACATGAAAGAAAGTGTGTTCAGTAGCGCAGCCGTGTTGGGTTTATCCCCCCCGTGCTCCGGAAAAAAGTAATCCTGAAACCGTTGCTTGTTGGTACTGTATGCAAAAGAAGAGTGATAAACATTTTTCAATGCAGTCATCGCTGGGCCTTCCCAGAAATAACGTTTCAGCCCTCGGCCAATTTTTTTTCCTAGGTTTGTAGAACGGCTTTTGATTGCAGACACAAAAAGCACTCCTTATGTTATTTATGCGCCTAGTGTATCAAAACAAAGGCGGTAAAACATTAAGGAAAGCTTAAGAAAGCTCATTATGCTGGAGTAAGAGCATATCGACGGGCTATTGCGTGGCTTCATTCATGTTTGTCATCCCAGAATTTTCCGAAGGAAAATGTCTGGGAGCTAGATTCCAGACAATCGCTGCGCGATTTCTGGAATGACAAGCTCAAGCGCGGGATGAGAGGATTTCCTGTCATCCCAGAATTTTCCGAAGGAAAATGTCTGGGAGCTAGATTCCATACAATCGCTGCGCGATTTCTGGAATGACAGAAATTCTCGTTACTGAGCTAATGTAAAGTATTAGTATTAGTATTGGGATTAGTATTGTTACTAACATTATTAGCAGTATCAGTACCTTCAGCGCCAGTGGCTGTGACTGGTGAAGGATGCGACTGAGCAGGGAGTTCATCATTAGCATCATTAGTAGAGCCTAATAAAGGCTGCATCTGATTAGGATCATTTGCCATCTTACTACTCGCACCAGCATCATGCCTACTCCAATCTTCCTCAGAGAAGCGACTCATTTTAATAAGCGACCCACCCAGCATATCCACCGTGAACATGACAACAGCCGCCACCAACAAAAAGGGCATGCTTGCTATCAGCGCAGCAGCAGCAGGCGCTTTACCCTGCTCTTCTACGGTGTGAGTGTCGGTTACCGTTCCATTCTTCAGCGTCGGCACCGTTCCCCAATTAGTCATGATTGGACCTGCCGCAAGCCCCATGCCTATAGCCCCCCCAAAGACAAGACCTGCAAGCATAGTAAGACCTAAGGAAGAGATCAGCCCACCGCCTGCAGCAGCCAACAGCCCAAAAACACCCGCGCTCAAGCACAAGAGAATAAAAGTAATCGCTAAGGTATTTAAGATCCCGGCAGCCTTGGTTTTTTGATCAGCCCTTTCTGTTGGGAAGAAGTAGGCCTGAAAACGCTGTTTGTTGGTGTTATAAGAGAAAGAAGAGCGATAAACATTTTTCAATGCAGTCATCGCTGGGCCTTCCCAGAAATAACGTTTCACTTGTGTGATGACAGACATAAAAGACACTCCTCATGTTATTTGTGCAAGCAGTGTATCACAATCCAGAGGGGGGAACCTTAAGGAAACCTTAACAACTATCATGATGCTGGAGTAAAAGCATATCGATGGGCTATTGCGAGGCTTCCCTTGTCATGCCGGACTTGATCCGGTATCTCCTGCAGGTACTATGGTGTTAGAGGGAGATCCCGCGTCAAGCGCGGGATGACGGCGTTGGTACTATGGTGTTAGAGGGAGATCCCGCGTCAAGCGCGGGATGACGGCGTTGGCACTATGGTGTTAGATGGAGATCCCGGGTCGGAGCCCGGGATGACGGCAAAAGGGAGCCCGGGATGACGGCAGAAGGGAGCCCGGGATGACGGCAAAAGGGAGCCCGGGGTGACAAGTGCCCAAAGTGACAGGCTACATCACCGTAGTTTCAGCGTAGCAAGCCCCAGCAACACCAAGACCAGACTAATCACCCAGAAGCGCACAATCACGCGAGGTTCAGGCCAGCCTTTTAACTCAAAATGATGATGTATGGGAGCCATGCGGAAAATACGCTTGCCAGTCAGCTTAAAAGAAGCTACCTGTAAAATAACAGAAACCGCTTCCATCACAAAAATACCGCCCATAATCGCTAACACTAATTCTTGACGCACGCACACGGCAATCATGCCCAGCGCAGCACCCAAGGATAAAGAACCCACATCGCCCATAAACACTTGCGCGGGATAGGTGTTAAACCATAAAAAACCAAGCCCTGCCCCCACCATCGCAGCAGCAAACACGCCGAGCTCGCCCACACCAGGAATATACGGAATCGATAAATACGTCGCAAAATTTGCATTACCTGTTAAGTAAGCAAAAATACCCAGTGCTCCGGCCACCATCACCGTCGGCATGATCGCTAAGCCGTCCAAGCCATCCGTTAAATTCACCGCATTACTGCTACCCACGACCACAAAATAGGTGAACACCACATAAAAAACACCCATAGGCAACACAATGTCTTTGAAAAATGGCACAATTAATTGTGTCTCCGCTGGTAATTGTGCTGTCTTGTACATATAGACTGCCGCAATGATCGCAATCACCGATTGCCAACAGTATTTCCAGCGCGAGGCTAAACCGCGAGAATTTTTTAAAATCAGCTTACGATAATCATCAATAAAACCCACTATCGCAAAACCCCAAGTAACCAATAGCACTACCCACAAATAATGGTTGCTTAAATCTCCCCATAACAACACGCTCGCACTAATCGCTGTGATTAATAGCGCGCCACCCATTGTCGGCGTGCCTGCTTTCTTGTAATGCGTTTCTGGCCCCAGCTCACGAATCGTTTGACCAATTTGATAAAAACTGAGTTTGTCGATCATCCAAGGACCCACGCACAAAGAAATCAGCAACGCCGTTAACGTCGCTAAAATCGCGCGCATCGTTAAATAATGAAAAGCGTTAAAGCCGTGAATGTACTGTGTCAAATATTTTGTTAGCCAGTAGAGCATTGTTTTCCTGTTACGTTTTGTTACTTTGTCATTCCGGCGAAAGCCGGAATCTCCTGATGTCGCCGCGGTACTAGTAGAAGATCCCGCATCAAGTGCGGGATGACAGGCTCTGGCAGGATGCCCGCCATTAGCCAGCTGACAGTTCTGCTCGAGCAACCAACGTATCATCAAACGGTAAACGCTGATCGCCCACCAATTGATAATCTTCATGCCCCTTACCCGCAATCAATATCACATCATCCACCGTTGCCATCTGCACAGCCGCAGCTATTGCACGCTGTCGATCAATCTCAATCAGCACCGGTGCCTTATCCGCAAATCCTGCAGCTATTTCTTCAATAATCGCGACAGGATCTTCATGGCGAGGATTATCGCTGGTTAGCACGACCTTGTCACTCAATTGTTCAGCAACCTGTGCCATTAATGGACGCTTCCCCTGATCCCGTTCACCGCCACACCCAAACACACAAATGATTCGCCCAAATTGATGCTGTTTTAAGGCTTGCAAGGCTTGCTGTAAAGCATCTGGGGTATGCGCATAATCAATCATCACCAAGGGTTTGCCCGGCAACTTCACCTGCTGTAATCGCCCAGGCGCGGGCATCAGTTTAGAAAGTACCGTACGAATTTTCGCATCATCACATCCCAAAGCTAACGCACATCCAACCACCGTTAAAACATTATGAATATTAAAGGCACCAAACAATGGGGTGCTTACCACACCATCACCTTCTGGCGTATGTAATTGAAAAGTGGATCCCGTCGCATGATGCTGACAATGCGTCGCCCGCACCATGGCATTTTGTTCTATACCGGTTGTGATAACATTAGCATGCGTTACATGCACTATGTCTTTCGCAAACGGATCATCAATATTAATCACGGCATGTTTCGCATTAAACGCTGAAAACAAGCGTTTTTTTGCATCGCCGTAGTGTTGCATGTCAGAATGGTAATCCAAATGATCGCGTGATAAGTTGGTGAATGCCACCACAGAGAATGGCAGCGCATCAATGCGATGTTGATCTAAAGCATGCGAAGACACCTCCATCACCGTATGCGTTGCACCCGCCTTTGAAAATTGTGCAAGCCAACGTTGGCATGCAATTGGATCGCCAGTCGTTAAGCCAGTCTTATCCCAACGCCCCCATAATCCATTCCCAATTGTACCCATGGTCGCGGGCGCTAATCCTAAAAAATATAATAATTGTGCGAGCAAATAAGTACAGGAGGTTTTCCCATTCGTGCCCGTGATCCCAATCATCTGCATTTGTTTAGCCGGCTCACCGTAAAACCGTCCAGCAATCTTTGATAATTGCGCACGCAAATCCTTCACGGCAATGGCTTGCTCAGGCAGCTCACCAGTCCAGCCCTCAGGCTCGTAACACACCGCAGCACCCTGCGCTGCTGCCGCAGCCATAAAGCGTCGCCCATCTGTTTGCGTACCCGGTACGGCAAAAAATACATCCCCCCGCTTTGCCGCGCGACTATCGAGGGATAATCCTGTAATAGCGATATTCGCCAAATCAGCTGGGGTATTTTCAAGTAATTGAGATAATTTCATGAGGCCATTCTATAGGGTGCTGCTATAAATGAAAATGATGCGAGAGAAAGGTAGAAAAATTTCACGAAAAAGTGGCGTTTATATGAAATAAACGAGCATTTTGAGAATAATTTTTCATAATTTATCGCCATCATGTTCATTTATAGAAGTGCCCTAATGTTTATCGGGCGCAACATCTAACGCTCTCAGCGCCCCACCGACAACTTTTGAAAAAACTGGGGCTGCCACCAAACCACCATAATACTGCCAGCCAGCCGGCTCATTCATCACCACAGCGGCCACAATACGAGGATTACTTGCTGGCGCCATACCGACAAAGAAACCAATATGTTTATGTTTCTCATAACCATGTGGGCCCACCACACGCACCGTACCCGTCTTACCTGAGACACGATAACCTGTAATCTGTGCACGTGTCGCAGTACCACCTTTTTCAACCACGGTTTCCAGCATATGCCGTACTTCATTCGCAAATTTGGCCGGAATAATTTGTTTTCCTTCCGTCGGCTTATCTCGCTTAAGTAAACTTACCGGGCGCTTCACGCCTTGATCTGCAATCACCGTATACGCTTCTGCAAGCTGTAAAGTCGTTGAAGATAAACCATAACCAAAAGACAAGGTCGCTAAAGCAAAATTACCCCAATGTGTGCGATCAGGTAAAACACCCGCGCTTTCACCTGGGAAATGTATCCCTGTTTGCTGACCAAAGCCCACCGAGTGCAACAAAGTCCGTAAACTATCCGGTGGTGTCGCAAAAGTTAATTTTGTCACACCCACGTTACTAGATTTTTGTAATACGCCCGTTAAATTAAGTTTTCCGTGCGGATGGACATCACGCACCGTTTTTCCATCGACATTCATCCAGCCTGGGTTGGTGTCAATGATAGAATCTTTTGTGTAGTGACTATGCATTAAAGCATTGGAGACGCTAAATGCTTTAATGGTCGAACCCGGTTCAAATACATCGGTCACCGCACGATTACGATAACGGCCATTGGTATCTGCTGGCCGATTATTTGGGTTAAAACTAGGGTAGTTCACCATCGCAAGAATTTCACCGCTCTTTGCATCAAGCACTACGAGCGATCCCGACTTTACTTGATATTCCTTAGCTGCTTCACTTAAAGCTTGATACGCCAAATATTGAATACCACGATCGATGCTGAGCCTGACATCTTGACCCGGCTGAGGTTTACGTACCGTATTTAACACCGATACAATATGTCCCATACGATCTTTTACCACACGTTTTGCCCCAGGGATCCCTCGCAAGCTTTGGTTAAAGGTTAATTCAACCCCTTCCTGCCCCTGATCATCAACGTTGGTAAAGCCAATCACATGCGATGTGACAGCACCTTCTGGATAAAAGCGCTTATATTCATGCTGAAAATTTACGCCTGGCACATTGAGTTGTTTCACTTGTGCCGCCAGTTCGGGGGAAACACGTCGCTTCACGTATAAAAAAGATTTATGTTGTTTTAAATATGCTGAAAGTCGTGATTTGAATTGCGTATAATTTATTTTTAAGACGCGACATAGTGCGGTGATTTGAGGATTAGTTACATCAAAACTACCGGGGTCAACCCAGACAGATTCGACAGGAGTACTAATCGCTAGCGGTTTTCCATGACGGTCAACGACCATACCGCGATAAGCAGGAATAGGGATAGTTCTTAGGGTGCGCGCATTACCTTGACCCAATAAAAAGGCCTGGTTTAGCACATTTAAATCTAACATGCGCCAAACCAGACCACAGAGGCCCACTACGAGAAGGAAACTTATAACAACGAACCGCCACGGATAATTCGGCACTTTGAGCGTGGGCTTTTGGCCGAATTTTCTGTGTCGCATCACATCATGACTTCACAATCACGACATCACGCGAACGCGGTAACGCCATCTTCAATTCATGACTTGCAATCATTTGCACCCGTGAAGGTGCTGCCCAAGTGGCTTGCTCTAACATCAAACGACTATGCTGCACTTTCATGTGCTGCTGCATCATTTGTTCGCTCTGCCACGCTGATACCATCCGGCGTTGGTTATCTTTTAATACGATCACACCAAATGCACTCGCTAAAACCATCGTCATTAAAATAGTTAAAGCAATCGCACGCCGAGTTATCAAACCTTTCCCTAGGTTGACAGCTATAAGCGCATCCTGCGCTAAAACTCTTGCTACTGCGTTCATGTCTCGTTTTCCTTTATGTCCTTATCTTATCCTTTCTACTGCGCGTAACGTCGCACTTCTCGCTCGCGGATTGCGCTGAACTTCCTCTTCAGTCGCTTTTACCGCTTTACACAATTTCTTCACCGCTAGGGTGTCGTCCTGTGTGGCTCCCTGCCAACGCGAAATGCTTCGTGCGTAGTCCCTTACAGTCCTTTTTACAACCCGATCTTCCAATGAATGGAAGCTCATCACCACCAATCGTCCGCCAATTGCCAAAGCCTCCATGGCTTGTGGCAATGCCATTTGCAATGCAGCCAACTCTTGGTTGATGAAAATCCTAATGCCTTGAAAGCTTCGCGTGGCCGGGTGTTGTCCCTTAGGCCAGCGTGGGTGGGCTTTCTTGACGATCTCTGCTAACTGCAAAGTCGTCGTAATGGGTTGTTCCCCCCTGGCTTCAACGATAGCCCGGCCAATACGCCGGGAATACCGTTCTTCACCAAACTGAAACAACACATCGGCAATCTCGGTGTCAGTCGCAGACCGTATCCAGTCTGCAGCTGTCACCCCTTGCGTGGTATCCATTCTCATATCTAATGGACCATCACGCATAAAACTAAAACCACGAGTCGCATCATCAAGTTGTGGGGATGAAACCCCTACATCTAACAAAATCCCATCAATGCGTCCCATCAAATCTGCTTGTTCTGCAAACGCTTTTAACGATTCAAAACCCGTTTGCACAACCTGCAGTCGTTCATCAGAAAAAGAGTTGGCGGCAACAACAGCGTCCGGATCCTTATCAAAAGCAACCAAACGTCCCGTTGTGCCCAATGCCGCCAATATCTCCTTGCTATGCCCGCCTCGCCCAAAAGTTCCATCCAGATAAATGCCGTTTGGCTTCACATTCAAGTAGTGCATGACTTCTTGCAACATCACCGGCGCATGAGTATATGCCTGGATACTCATAGCGAGATAGATTGCAATTGTTCAGGTAGGTCGTCATCGCCGTCCATACCCGTAAGCCAATCACTGCGTCCCTTGTGCCAACCGTCTTCACTCCAGATTTCGAACTTCTTACCTTGACCAACCAACATCACCGGTTTACTCAAGGTAGCGTAATCTCTTAATAATGCAGGGATTAAAATACGTCCCTGGCTATCCAATTCCAACTCGGTCGCATGACCGATAAGCAAGCGCTGAATCCGACGTGTTCGCGCATCAAAACTTGGCAACGCTGCCAATTTCTTTTCGATTTGCTCCCACTCATCTATCGGGTACAACAGCAAACATGGCGATTCTGTATCAATCGTCAACACGACTTGTTTGCCACCCAAGGTATCGTGGTACCGCTTTGGTACCGCCATACGCCCTTTGGCATCTAAGTTGACTGCATTGATTCCGCGAAACATGGTGTGTCCTTGGTCAGAAACCTTCCATCTTTATGCCACTGAGTCCCACTCAGCCCCACTTGTTTCCACTATAGCGACAATTTTTGGGTAAATCAAGGTGAAGTTAGAAATATTTAGGGGTTTTTGATAACCCCTGATCCAGTCAGTGCACCCTACCCGGCTTAACCTAAAACGGTTAGAATGAACCGTAAAAACAGACTATTTGGATTCGATATGATTAAGCTTTCCGACCGCGTGCAACGCGTCCAACCTTCCGCCACCATCGCCATCTCTACCCGTGCCAATGAGCTGCGCGCCGAGGGCAAAGACATCATTAATTTAGGTGTAGGCGAACCCGATTTTGATACCCCTGCACATATCTGTGCTGCGGCAAAAGAAGCTATCGATAATGGCCAAACTCGCTACACCCCTGTGGATGGAACCAAGGCCTTAAAGCAAGCCATCATCGATAAGTTTACGCGTGACAATCAATTAACGTATGCCTTAGACGAAGTCATGGCCTGCGTGGGCGCCAAACAATGTATTTACAATGCGTGCCAAGCCTTACTCAATGATGGCGATGAAGTATTAATCCCCGCACCGTATTGGGTCTCGTATCCGGACATGGTGAAACTTGCTGGCGGCGTGCCCGTCGCGATTGCGAGCACGGTAGACGATCACTTTAAATTAACACCTGCTCGCTTAGAAAAAGCCATTACGCCAAAGACTAAGATGCTTATTATTAACAGCCCCTCTAATCCCACTGGCATGATGTATTCACCTGAAGATTTAACGGCTTTAGCGAAAGTATTGGTGAAGCATCCAAATATTGTAATTTTAACGGATGACATGTACGAGCATATTCATTGGCAAGATCATGATTTTGTGAATTTACTGAATATCGAGCCCACCCTGCGCGATCGCACGATTGTTGTGAATGGCGTGTCCAAAGCGTATGCCATGACCGGTTGGCGTATGGGTTATATGGCTGCACCAGCACCATTAATCAAAGCCATGAAAAAAATCCAATCGCAATCCACGTCGAACACCTGTTCTATCACGCAAGCAGCAACGGTTGCTGCATTAGACGGCGATCAAGCCTGCGTGGCAGAAATGCGTAATGCCTTTATTAAACGACATGACTTAATGTATGAAGGCTTAGCTAGCATTCCAGGCATTAAGGTACTCCCTTCCGAAGGGACCTTTTATATTTTCCCTGACTTCAGTGAGGTGATTGCACGTTTGGATGGTATTAATGATGATGTTGCTTTAGCGAAGTTATTACTAGAGAAAGCTGAAGTCGCTGCCGTCCCCGGCTCTGCCTTTGGTGCGCCCGGCTGTTTGCGCATGTCGTTTGCCACCAGCGAAGCGCAGCTTAAGAAAGCCTTGGCGCGGATTAAGGCAGCGGTGAGTTAGAAACTTTTGCCGCGAAGAAATGGCGCCAAAAAAGTCGCATGTGCGCTTGTCGCACAGGATTAATCTGCTATACTTTCAACATGACCATAGACAGATGACCATGGAGATGAAAGATGGCTATTCCCCACATCCCTGCCGGCGAATTCAAAGCACAGTGTTTACAGCTAATGAATGATGTTAACCAAAAACAGATATCCATCATCATTACCAAACGTGGTGAACCTGTTGCCAAAATGGTGCCTATCAACAATAACGATAAAACTTTTTTCGGCTGTCTAGCTAATTCAGTGACAATTAACGATGATATTGTTGCACCGATTGACGAAGATTGGGAGGCCGACGCTTGAAAGGTATATTGCTCGATACACATACTTGGATTTGGTTTATGTCTGGTGATAAGACACTAAAAGCAAGTGCACGGAAAGTCATTGATGATCACCTAAAGAATAGTACTACTCACATTGCAGCAATTTCTTGCTGGGAAGTAGCTATGCTAGAAGCAAAAAATCGGATCACACTATCCATGCCGACAACTGAATGGATGGAACAATCATTTAAACAATCGAGTATAAACACCGTTGCACTAACACCAAACATTGCCTATGAAAGCTGTCATTTACCAAACGCATTCCACGGCGACCCAGCCGATAGATTGATTGTCGCTTCCGCACGAATACATGACTTACAACTACTTACCCGTGACAAGCAAATCCTAAGCTACGCCAAACACGGCACGCTGCGTGTATTGGCGTGCTAGTGCTGTTGCGCACTCTAACTCGCAGCGCTGGTGCGACCATGGGTGGCTGAACAGGCATAACGTTTACAACATCGGCATTCCAGAATAATATAATGGCACTGCGTGTGGTTGCATGCTTGCAGGTAATTTACTTAATCATTGTTGCGCGAAAATTTACCAGGCAAGAAACCCTTTCTCAAGCAAAAATCCCCGCCTACTTGACCCCCGACGCTATGCCTATTAAGATAGCGAGCTTCACTGTTCCTCGGTAGCTCAGTTGGTAGAGCAAATGACTGTTAATCATTGGGTCACAGGTTCGAGCCCTGTCCGAGGAGCCACTTTTCTTTAAGACGATGGATCGCATGCAAAAAACACGGCCGTTTTTAAAGTGGGCGGGTAATAAATTTCGCATCCTCCCGCCGATTCAAACCCACCTGCCCGATGGCCACCGACTTGTGGAACCCTTTGCCGGCAGTGGCGCAATATTTCTGAATACCGACTACGATAAATATTGGCTTAACGATGTTAACCCGGATTTAATTAATTTATTTCGCATCTTGAAAAAACATCAAGCTGCTTTTATCACGCACTGTGAATCCTGGTTTACCAAGCGTAACAATCAAGAAAAAGCTTACTATCGTCTGCGTGAACGCTTTAATACAGAAACCGATCCCATTGATCGCGCGGCTTTATTCGTTTATTTAAACCGACACGGTTATAACGGCTTATGCCGCTATAATTTAAGTGGCATTTTCAATGTCCCCTTTGGTCGATACAAAGAACCGGCCGTACCACGTGAAAATATGTTAGCGTTCGCAAAAAAACTTAAATCTGCAAAACTCACATGCTGGTCGTATGAAAAAGTCTTTGCTCAATGTGCGCGCGGTGATGTATTGTATTGCGATCCACCCTACGCGCCCTTAAGCCCTTCCTCGAACTTTACGCAATACCATAGCAAAGGATTTAATTTGGCAGACCAAGAAGCACTAGCCAGCTTAGCCGAAAAAGCGCGTGTACCCGTGCTTATCTCTAATCACGATTTAGCCCTGACACGTAAACTGTATCAAGAGGCCCAGCTGGTCAAGTTCAAAGTACCCCGCTCCATTAACTGCAAAGGCCACGGCCGCCAAGCTGTGCGGGAATTGTTGGCAGTGTTTGATTGATTTTTTTGAGGTAAGATCTTATGTCTGTAGAAATAGAAATTAGTAAAGCAGTATTTAACTCGGTAGAAACAGCTGCGATGAAGAACCATTTGTCGATAGAAAAACAATTTGAATTATGGACTAGAGTTGGTAGATCAGCACTCGAAAATACTGACCTACCGGTTCAATTTATTCATGATATTATTCGATCCAAATACATCGACTGTATAGATGGAGATCCCGCATCAAGTGCGGGATGACAGCGTTGGCAATACGGCACTAGTCGGAGCCCAGCAACAAGCTCTAAAGAATAGGCATTTAATATGTTGTTTTCCTTCTGAGGGGATAGGAATTTTTTAAGAGCGGGATCGAGGAAGCCTTTCAAAAACCGTCGGCGGCAGGGATAGCCGCCGTCGAGCTCCAGGGATGGATTTATGCGTGTTTTTGAAAGGCTCCCTCGATCGCGCTTTTACCCTATTACCATTATCCCAGCAGTTCCAATAACCACTGCTCATTGTGCACCGTCACACCCAATTCTCGGGCCTTGACGAGCTTAGAACCCGCTGCTTCGCCGGCGATCACTACGCTAGTGTTCTTAGACACACTACCCGATACCTTCGCGCCCAAGGCTTGTAAGCGGCCTTTGGCTTCATCTCGCGGCAAGCTAGTCAATGAGCCTGTCAGCACAAAGGTTTGGCCTTTTAGCGGCAGTTCATCACGATTCACCTGCACCGTCGGCCAGTGCAGTCCAGCCTCTTGCAACTGCTTAATAATATCTACGTTATGTGATTGCTGAAAAAAAGCATGCACATGCGCCGCAACAATCGGACCCACATCATCCACTTGCACCAAGCTCTCTTGATCCGCTTGCATGACGGCTTCTAAGTTACCGTAATACTGCGCCAAATGCCTTGCCGTCGCCTCACCCACTTCGCGAATACCCAAAGCGTAAATAAATTTATCTAACGTAGTTGCTTTACTTTTTTCAATCGCAGCCACAACATTTTTTGCAGATTTTTCACCCATGCGTTCTAAGCCAGTCAGTTGCTCAACGCTAAGTGAAAATAAATCGGCACTGGAATGAATTTGATTTTCACTCACGAGTTGCACCACTAATTTATCACCCAAGCCTTCGATATTCATCGCCTTACGTGAAGCAAAATGTTTAATCCCTTCGCGTCGCTGCGCCGCACAAAACAAGCCACCGGTGCAGCGTGCCACGGCCTCTCCTTCAGCCTTCACCACATCAGATTCGCACACCGGGCAATGTGTCGGTAAAACCACAGGTTTTGTAATATCAGGACGCTGACTTTTATCCACTGAAGCGACCTCGGGTATCACATCCCCAGCACGTCGCACCACGACTGTATCGCCAATCCGTACATCTTTACGCGCGACTTCATCCATATTATGTAACGTGGCATTACTCACGGTTACCCCGCCCACAAAAACCGGTTTTAAGCGTGCAACCGGTGTGATCGCACCCGTACGACCCACTTGAAATTCAACGTCCTCAATCACCGTCATTTCTTCTTGCGCCGGAAATTTGTGCGCAATCGCCCAACGCGGTGCACGAGAAACAAAGCCTAATTGTTCTTGCTGCATTAAATCGTCAAGCTTATACACCACGCCGTCGATCTCATACGGTAATGCATCACGCTTACTGCCAATCTGTCGATAGTAATCCAAACATTCCATTGCACCGTTTACTTTACTGATTTCAGGACAAACCGGTAAACCCCAGGTTTTTAAGCGTTGAAGATTAGCATAATGGCTATTAGGCGAGGAATCTTCCTCAACTTTTCCTAATGCATACGCATAAAGTGCTAAAGGTCGTGTTGCCGTCATCTGGGCATCAAGCTGGCGAAGACTACCCGCCGCAGCATTACGCGGGTTCACAAACTGACGTTCACCTAACTGTGCCATACGAATATTTAAATCGGTAAAGCCTTGCTTAGGCATATACACTTCGCCGCGCACTTCTAGCCACTCCGGATAATCATCACCCCGCAAACGTAATGGTACATTGCGAATCGTTTTCACATTGTGTGTGATATCCTCACCCACATAACCATCACCACGCGTTGCCGCCCTTAAAAATAAGCCATGCTCATAGACAATACTCACCGCCAAACCATCTAATTTGGGTTCACAAACATAGGTGAGTTTATCATCCCAATCCAAACGCTCACGTGCACGACGTGCAAAGGCTTCGACTTCTTCGTCGCTGAATGCATTAGCTAGGGATAGCATCGGTAAATCATGGGTGATCTCATTGAAACCTGCGGCCGGCTGACTACCAACACGCTGCGTGGGGGATTCTTCTGAAATAAACTGGGGATATTCCGCTTCTAGCGCCTGTAACTCTCGAAATAATTTGTCATAAGCGCTGTCAGAAACTAGAGGCGCATCGCAAACATAATAATGGTAATTATGCTCGTCGATTTTGGCACGTAACGTGGTGATTTTGTCGATGATTTTGGATGTCATGGATTTTCCATTTTTAGTTGTAGTAGATGGAGACCCCGGGTCAAGCCCGGGGTGACGGTGCCTCCCTGTCATTCCGGCCTTGAGGTTGTCATCCCGCGCTTGACGCGGGACCTCCATCAGATGCTAGCGTACTTGCTAGTAACTTCAGGAGATCCCGCATCAAGCGCGGGAGCACAAGTATAGTTCCGCAATTGTTCCCGCGCCGTTTTAATATCCACTTGGGTTAAGGGATCACGCCGTTGATTATACAATTCACCTTCTAAAGAAAAAGCCAGCTGACGCGCAACCCCTAACATTAATTCGTAGGTATCTTGCGGATGCACCGTATCTTTCGTCACATGCATAAACAACGTCAAGCCTTTACAAACAACTGCGCCCATTTTGTTAATGTCGAATGTACCTGGCTTTGTCACTTGTGCGAGACTAAACAACACCTCACCCTGATCAAAGCAGTTAAAAATACCCTGCTCGCCATACTGCAAACCCGTCGACAGTAATACTTGCAATAAATCGTAACCCATAAAGTGACCGCCATCAGTTGGCATAATGTGAAAAGCTAAGATTAAATCGTCACTCATCAGCTGAGGTGGTGGCGTAGGTGCTTGGACTGTTGGCTCAGCCACTTTGATATGCAAGGAACCGCCCTGCAGTTCCAAAGTAGGTTGCGCATGCGGCCTTGCAATAGCCTGACTAGCACGCCGTTGCCGACGTTGACGCCAGCGAGAAAATTCTGCGAATACCCCAGCCGCAGCCAAAATGCCTACGCCGGTGTAAATAATCGTTAAGGGAATAATCTGCATACATGCTCCTTTGTTTCGTTGTCCTAGTGCTGCAGTAGTAGCTGGAGATCCCGCATCAAGTGCGGGATGACCGTATAATCTATCATCCCGGAATTCTCGTAACGACAAAACTTGTCATTCCAGAAAATGCGATAGCATTTGTCTAGAATCTAGATCCCAGACATTTTCCTTCGGAAAATTCTGGGACGACAGTAACGACAAATTCCAAGACAGTTAAGCCTCTGCTAACTCCACGGCTTCGGCGACATCAACAGACACTAGGCGTGACACACCCGGCTCTTTCATCGTCACACCCATTAAGTAATCCGCCATTTCCATGGTAACTTTATTGTGTGTGATAAAGACAAACTGTACTTTCTCAGACATTTCTTTAAGTAGATTACAGAAACGTCCAACATTGGCATCATCCAATGGCGCATCGACCTCATCCAGCAAACAGAATGGTGCAGGATTTAAGTGGAATATCGCAAACACCAATGAAACCGCCGTCAAGGCTTTTTCACCACCCGACAACAAGTGAATTGTACTATTACGTTTACCCGGCGGACGTGCCATCACGGTAATACCCGTATCTAATAAGTCTTCACCCGTCATTTCTAGGTAAGCATGACCACCACCAAAGACGCGAGGGAATAAATCTTGGAAACTTGCATTGACTTTATCAAAGGTTTCTTTGAAACGCTCACGGGTTTCTTTATCAATCTTACGGATCGCGCCTTCCAATGTGTCCAAGGCTTCCATTAGATCGTCATTTTGCGTATCAAGATATTCTTTACGCTCGCTTTGCGTTTTAAATTCTTCAATCGCCGCCAAGTTAATCGCACCCAATCGGCTAATGCGGTTTTGGATTTTTTCCAGTGTTTCAGCCCATTCTGCTTCATTCGCCGCTTCTGGCAAGCTTGGCAAAATCGCATCAATGGTTTGTCCCGTTTCTTGCAGCTGTTCTTCCAAGGTGTTTTGACGCACCGTAAATTCTTGTCGCTGCATACGCGCGCTTTCTGCCGCTTCACGTTTATTTTGCAACTGTTGCTCTTGGTCGTGACGTTGCTGCTCAAAGTCCGTTAACTGTTGCACGGCTTCTTCTAAGCTAGCACGTGATGCCGTCAATTCCGTTTCTACCGTTAAACGTTGGTTTAACGCAGTCTCAAGCTGCTCTTGTAACTCAGAAATAGGGGTATCCAAAGAAGATAAATTTTCTTGTAAGCTACCACGACGCTCACGTAATGATTCAAGTTGCTGCGTTAAGCGATCACGATTCTGCGTACTGGTTTCCAGCTGAGAATTTAAGAGTTCCCATTTCAAGTTAACGGCATGCGCTTTATCTTTCGCAGACTGCGCCGCTAATTTCGCCGCTTGCACGCGTTCAGTTAAGCTAGCCTTCTCTGTCTTTAAGGCTTCACGCGTTTCTTGATGATTGGATAAGCTATCCAGCGCTTCTTGCCAACGCTCACGCGCTTCTTGATGCTCTTCTTTCAATCGCGCTGCATCATCGGTCAATTGTTCAAATTCTTTTTGCAGGCTTTGCGTACGCTGCTGTGTTTGCTCAATCTTATTTTGTGCAATACGTAATTCAGATTGTTTCTCTGCCAACAGTTGATTATGTTCATTCAGCATTTTCTGGATTGTGTCGCGCTGTTGTTCGCTGGACTGCACCGCTTCTTTTGCTGTTTCTAACTGCTGCTGTAGTGTATTCACTTGCCCTTGCAAGGATTCAATATCCGCCGCTAATTGCTTGAGCTCTTGCTCACGCATCAACACACCACTGCGCTCATCTTGCGTATGACGCACACGAAGCCAATGACGCCCCAACCAAACACCATCACGTGTAATGATTGACGCTTGTGCGCTCAAGCGTGAACGCATAGACAGCGCTTGCTCAACGGTATCTGCAATATAAATCTCACCAATGAGATCACCCAAGTCTAATTCTGTTTCAATTTTAGAAAGTAATTTATCGCTACCCGCTTGATTGTCGCGGAATTTAGACAACAAACCACCCCCGGATGTTTTCGGCGGCGTTACAATCGTCACATTACCTTGCGTTAATGCAGATAGCTGTCCGGCAAGTTGTTGATCGTCATCAGCACAAACCGCTTCAAGATAATCACCCATCACCGTTTCTAGTGCTAATTCCCAACCGTTATCGACTTTCAAGCATTCTGCCAAACGTTGATTGTCGCCTAAGCCCTGATTGCTTAACCATTGCTGCACACGATTTTGATTTTTACCTAAGGCGGCTTGTTGCAAGGCTTTCAGTGAAGACTCTCGCCCTTTTGCATTTTGCAAATTCACTTTGGCTTCATCAAGTTCTACATTCAAACTTTGAATCGTTTCACGCTGCGTACGCATCGTTGTTTGAACGGTATCGAGCTCACTTTCTGAGGTCGCTTTATCACGCTGCGCTTCATTGATTTGCTGCGTCGCCCCAAGCACGGTTTCTTCTAGCAATGTTGTCGACAAACTATCCAGCGTACCCTGCGTCTGATCTTGGCGCGTTTGCACTTGTTCTTGGCGCTGCTCTAGATGTTGAATACGTGTTTGTTCTACTTGTGCTTTTTGCTGCGCTGTCGATGCTTCTTGGTTAAAGGTATCCCATTGCTGCTGCCAATCTTGCAATGTCGTTTCAACCAGCTGTAATTCATGTGCACTGGACTCTGCTTCTGCTTTCGTGGTTTCAATCTGTGGCGCTAATTCAATTCTTTCAGTACTCAAGGTTTCAGACTGCGCTTGATCCGCTTGTAAATGCTGCTGATGCATCTGCCAATCTTGATCGGCTTGCGTTAAATCTAAGGATAATTGTTCGCGACGTTCTTTTTGGTGCTCAATGCTTTGTTCAAAGCGCGCCACCTCAGAACCCAATCCATAAAAGCGACGCTGCACTTCATTGAAGACATCATTGCGTTCTACTTGTTCCAGACGTTTTTTCTCGATTTGTGTATCGGTATGCTGTAAGTCTGTGGTCAAACGATCTAAGGCTAATTCTTTTTCGGTGATGTCGCCCGATAAACCAGACAGCTGTTCTTGTAAAGCTTGATAACGTAGCGCAATTAATTGTGCGTGTGTTTCGCGCTCTTCTTGTTTGTAGACTTGATATTTTTCAGCGGCTTTCGCTTGGCGGTCAAGCTTTTCTATTTGCTTGGTAATTTCTTCTCGCAAATCATTTAAGCGATCTAAATTTTCTTTCGTGTGTCTGATGCGGGTTTCAGTTTCGCGGCGACGTTCTTTGTATTTAGAAATACCTGCTGCTTCTTCCAGGTAAGCACGCAACTCTTCAGGCTTCGCGTCAATCACGCGAGAAATCATACCTTGCTCGATGATAGAGTAGCTGCGTGGTCCTAAGCCCGTACCCAGAAAAACGTTTTTCACGTCTTTGGCACGACAAGGACTGTTATTCAAAAAGTATTGGGATTTGCCTTCACGAGAAATCTGACGCTTAACAGAAATTTGTTGGTAACCGGCATACTCGCCGGTGATTGTGCCATCGCTATTGTCGAATACGAGCTCCACAGAAGCCTGGCCAACGGGTTTACGCCCTACTGAGCCATTGAAAATGACATCGGTCATATCTTCACTACGGAGGTTTTTTGCGGAGCGTTCGCCCAGCACACAACGAATCGCATCGATGATGTTAGATTTACCACAGCCATTCGGCCCCACCACCGCTACACGGTTATTGGGGAACATGACCTTCGTGGGGTCAACAAATGATTTAAACCCAACTAATTTGATATATTCTAAGCGCATACGACAAGAACCCGTTTATTCCTTAAACGCGTATTCTACCTGAGAATGACCATTTTGACTATCTAGATTGGAAAAATTTGGCATACCCGTCGTACTTGAAAATACAGCACTAGGAACAAACCTCAAGATTGATAATGGTGACACACTGAGCGCCCAGATTGGGATTAGATTTTGACGTTTTGACCGAGAAAAACAGGAAGAATAGTTATTATATTTTGAGTGTTTTTCGACGAAAAAACGTCAAAAGATAATGGCAAGATGGGATGCTCAGGGATGTATTTTCAAGTACGACGGGTATTGAATCAGTGGGTTTGGGTGCTCTTCTCAGCTGATGCTTGAGGTCAAGGGGATGCTAATCGCACCCCCTTTTCTCATTAAAATCACTGAGCTGTGGCTTAGGGAGTCTTGGCGCTAGGCCCTTCAGGTTGTCCGCCGGGGCGCTGAGACAAATTGTCTTCCTCCTCCTCATCACTCTCTTCCGCTAAAGCACTCAGAGGGCTCAGATGCATCTCATCAGTGTTAACATCAACATCAGCAGCATTTGGCTTCGAGCTCGTAGAGTGAGTTTTCGGGCCTTCTTCCGTGGATTTATTATCCGCCGGGCTCTTGGCAGAGGCAGTCTTCGCAGGCTTATTGGATACCCAATTTTTCAGCAACCTCCCACAATCCAGCAGTGCGGCAGCGCCTAGCAGAACCAGCGCAGGGGGAAAGGACACAGCTCTTAGAAATGCTGTTAAGGGGTGGAGAGACGTTTTATCAACTGACTTTTCCTGAAGCAAGGGAGCTAAAGCCATAGCAACAGATAAGGCTAGTAAACCTAGCCCTATGGGCGGCATAGCAGCTAAGGTGAAGATAGCCCCCAGGCCAGCAGCCATTGCAACAAAAATATATAAGCCCAGAATATTTTTTGCTCGGGAGGTATCTCTACCATGATTACTAGCATGCCCCACCATGAGGTTATCCACAAAAGAGATAATCTGCTTAAAACTGTTCAGCAGCTTGTCCTTATATGTTAGAGGCGTTGATTTTTTCTTTGAGTCAGTTTGGGTTATCATGATTTTTTCCTTAGTATTTCTTGAACGCATAACCATTATAACAGATCATTATTAAGAGAAACTTAAGTCCAAACCTCCGTTCAACCTAAAAACCTCACTTGAACCTGGCTAAGGGGATTTCCCCACCTGCAACGGTCCTGTCCGAACGACCAGCATCCAGCAGAGAGCCGCCACTGTGGCCCAGTGGGCTCTTATAAACAGTAGCCTCCTCAGTGTCATCACTTTTAATAAGGTTCATCTGCTTCTCAGACTTGCCGCCAAAAAGAGACTCCATGGAAGAGCCATCAGTCCCACCTTTAGCAAGAAGTTCAACTGCATCACCATCGGTAACCGGCTTCTTCGCGACCCAATTCTTACAGGTACTCGCAGCATCCATGATCAAAGTAAGCGCGAAAGGTAATATCAGTAATGGCGACGTGACGCTCCTTAGAAAGTTTGTTGAGGGCTGCTGCGCACGGGTGTAATCAAACATAAGAGGAAACACGTAGCTTAAGACTAGCATGGAAACAGCCATGGATAAGAAAATCGTCCCAACAAATGGTGCATTTACAGCAAAGAGTGTAATCCCACCCAGTAATAACATCGGGATCCCTATCATAAGCAGCCCGTTACCCGCAGGTATCTTGCTACTAGCTTCGCTCTCGTCAATCTCACTCCAAAACCACTTGACGGCACTCGCCAACTTTGAAGTATAGACGAAAGACTCATTGATATTAGTCATTTTTCCCATTGCTTTTTTCCTAATAATTTTTGCTTACCTGTCAATTATATCAGGTAATTATCGTGGCAGTGTCTCAACGAAGGTTTCTGTTGTCAATTAAGCGTTGCTAGAAGGGCTTAAGGCCCAACAGCGCCTGTGTTGCTTTAATGCTGCGGCATCTTGATTTTTCACTTCCTCATAAGTGGGGGGCGGCTCATCATCATCAGAATCAGATTGAGTGGGCGCAGAAGGTAATACATTATCTCCTGATGCCTGAGGTGAAGCGCTTAGTGCGTCATTTGCTGCTGCTGGCAATCGAGAATACGTCGGTCCCCCATGCGGTCTCCGGGCAGTATTTGTTAAGTACCTCGTCGTCGCAGTAGGCGCAGTATTATTTCTGTTACTACATTTTTTAATCGCCGATACAAGATTTTTCAAACCACGCCCAACATCCATCAGCGCAGCAACAGGCATCGTGACAAGCAATAAAGCGGCCATCACGAATGTTGTGAGCCCTTGATAACGATTGCCACTAAACGGCTTACCAAACGCAGCAAATAGCCCCATGGTCCCACCTAAAGCGGCTAAGCCAATACCTAGGGGTGGAATCAGAGCGCTACTCAGAATCATAAACGCACCGGCCCCAAGTGCGACGAGTGCCCCCATAGATAATAGCGTATGAAAGAATTTGGCCTGACTGGTGTTTCTGTTTTGCGATTTATTAGCGTTGAACTTTTTGTCCACAATAATATCGTCAAAGGCCCTAGCAAACCGACCCAGTCCTTTCCAAAGCTTAACAACAAAGGATTTTGACGGCTGATGTTGAGTACGTGGCATAATCATGTTCCTGGGGTCTAGGGATATTCAGTTTTTTTAATTTAGTGGAAGAATGTTAAGGGATCCTTAAGAGAACAGCAAAAGACGAACTATGTTTCTTTTTTGCTCACAAAACCCACTGCCGTCGGAATACCAGTCAGCTGCGTGGCAATCTGCCGGACACGCGACCAGTCGATATTGGCAGGTCGATCGACTGTTGCAGTGACTAAAGCTTTCAGCATGCCACGATAATGATGTTGTTGCTCATAACGATCTTCTTGCAGCGGCAAGTGCGATTCTACATACAATTTTCCATTGGCACCCCAGCCGGCTTTGTACGCTTGATTAATCACACGCACTGGCGTATTCACCGGTGTGGTTTCGTATAAACGTTGAATATCTTTGTTGTACATACGAATACAGCCCGAACTCACGCGGCGACCCACGCCTTCCGGATCATTCGTCCCATGAATCAAATACGTACGCCAGCCCAAACGCAACGCATATTGGCCTAAAGGGTTATCGGGACCCGGCTTAATGATTCTCGGAATCGTCACCCCTTCCGCTGCACGCGCTTTGATAATACTCAGCGGCGCATACCACGTTGGATCTTTACGCCTGTCGACAATGCGCGTTACACCCTGCGGCGTTTCCCAACCTTCACGCCCAATACCAATCGGCTCGGTATCCAGCACACCTTTGTCTGGCAAATAATGATAAAGCCGAAGCTCCGCCAAATTAATCACAATCCCTTCGTGTTTGGTATCAGGGAGTACGTAACTCGTAGGGATGGTCAGCTCCGTGCCCACCGCCAATTCACCTTCTTTCGTTGCCAGGGGATTGGCTTCCAGCATTTCAAAATAACCCACGTCAAAGCGCTCAGCAATTTGTGCCAAGGTTTCATTGGGTTGGGACATAATCTGCTGCACCTTACCCACCACTTGTACATTCGCTGGCGGCATAGGGAAGCGCAGCGCAAAGGCGCTACTAAACGCGCAGAGAAAAATAAGACTGGAAAGGAGCCGTGTGTTCATTAGGGTATTGTATGAGATTAAGGTGTTATTGTCACTGAGTAGGAAAGCTTCATCAGCGCAGAGTCTCTGCCCAAATAATCTTGCATTAACCTGCTGAACCAGGTTAAAATATCGCCACTTTAAATAGGAGACTTTTATGACAATTAAAAAACCTACATCACCCTCATCTGCTGTGACGCCGTTTGCGACAATCGTGGCTGCCTCCATGTCGCCAATGAATCAGGGTGGACGAGCACGCTCATCAAGATCAGAGCTAGACGAAGTAATAAGACGTGCGCAGGCAGCTGAAGCTTCTGGTGCAGAAACACCTGGTATTACTATTTTAGCACCGCCCAGAACGCTTTATAATAAATCGCTTCCCGCGCCAAAACCCTAACAAGCACACCCACTGTCATCCCGCTATGACTACAGCACCTGCAGGAGATTCCGGGTCAAGCCCGGAATGACGGGCACCATTTGTCATGCTGAACTTGATTCAGCATCTCCATCCGTTTCTAGGAAGTACGCTAGCGTCTGTCGGAGATCCCGGATATTTGCTGCGCAAATTCCGGGATGACAGTGGTGTAGATGGGGACCCCGGGTCAGCGCCCGGGGTGACAATGCTAATCCAGAATAATGGTAGTCGTTTAGAGTACTAAGCTTACTTGTGTAATCACCCAACTTCGTTACAATACTTTTCAGATGAAAATGAAGGAATATGAGCATGAAGCTACCAGCGCGGGTTACATTGGTGGAAGTCGGCCCTCGCGATGGCCTGCAAAACGAACCCTCCCCTATTCCTACTGACATTAAAATCGATTTTATCAAGCGCTTAGCTGGCGCCGGCTTAGCAACGATTGAAGCCACCAGCTTTGTCTCACCGAAAAAAATTCCACAATTGGCTGATCATACCGAGGTCATCCGCGGCCTTAATTTACCAGCATCCATTCAATTACCGGCGCTGGTACCCAACGTAAAAGGCTTTAACAATGCCGTAGACGCTGGCGTTAAACATATTGCCGTATTTGCCTCAGTCTCTGAAACGTTTTCTCAGCGCAACATACACTGCAGCATCGAAGAAAGTTTCGTACGCTTTACCGAAGTCATCGCACTCGCCAAACAACATCATATCCCCGTTCGTGGCTATCTTTCTTGTGTATTTGGTTGCCCCTATGAAGGCAAGATCGCAGACGACGTCATCGTCGACGCAGCGAAACGTTTATTGGATTTAGGCTGCACCGAAATTTCCTTAGGCGATACCATCGGTGTTGCCACACCGAAACAAGTACGCGAGGTCATCGCTGCCCTACTGACAAAAATCCCCGCTGAAAAACTTGCTGGGCATTTTCATGATACTTACGGCCAAGCGATTGCTAACATTGTCGCCGCACTAGAACTAGGCTTAAGTACATTCGATAGTTCTGCGGCTGGTTTAGGCGGCTGTCCTTATGCTGCAGGTGCCAGTGGTAATGTTGCCACAGAAGATGTGGTGTATTTAATGCAAGGTTTAGGGATAGAAACCGGCGTGGATTTAGAGAAATTAATTGCCGCTGGCCACTTTATCTGTCAGCATGCTAAAACACCTAACCGTTCTAAAGTTGCTGCTGCCATGGGTAAAAAATAATGCGTGGTCTACACAAAGTTGTCAGCACTTATCGTGATGCACTCGATGGCATCCAAAGCGGCATGACAGTGATGGTCGGTGGTTTTGGTTTATGTGGCATTCCAGAAGGTTTAATTCAGCGCGTTGCCGATCTTGGCGTGAACGATCTCACCTGCATATCCAATAATGCTGGCGTCGACGATTTCGGCTTGGGATTATGGTTGCAGCAAGAACAAATCAAACGCATCTATGCATCGTATGTCGGTGAGAATGCCTTATTCGAAAAACAATTTTTAGATGGCGACTTAGATGTGATCTTAACCCCACAAGGTACGCTCGCTGAAAAAATTCGTGCGGCCGGTGCCGGGATCCCCGCCTTTTATACCGCGACGGGCTATGGCACACAGGTCGCAGAAGGTAAAGAAACGCGGATGATTGACGGTAAAGGCTATGTGTTAGAAGAAGCCTTTAAAGCAGACTTTGCTTTAGTGAAAGCCTGGAAAGCAGACACCTATGGTAACTTGGTCTTTCGAAAAACCGCGCGCAACTTTAATCCTTTGATGGCCATGGCGGGGAAAATTACGGTAGCAGAAGTCGAAGAAATTGTTGCACCAGGTGAACTCGATCCGGATGCAATTCATACGCCCAGTATTTTTGTACAACGTGTTATTCAGGGGTCATTTGAGAAACGCATTGAGCAGCGGACGACGCAGTGATTATTGTCATTCCAGCCTTGAAGGTGTCATCCCGCGCTTGACGCGGGATCTCCTGCAGGTGCTGTAGTGATAGATGGAGATCCCGCATCAAGTGCGGGATGACAGTAGGTGCTATAGTGATAGATGGAGATCCCGCATCAAGTGCGGGATGACAGCAGGTGCTGTAGCCAGACACTTAGACTAAAACATTAGGTAAAATATGCCATTAACCCGAGACCAAATCGCGAAACGTATCGCCCAAGAACTGCAAGACGGTTACACCGTGAACCTGGGTATTGGTATTCCCACATTGGTTGCTAACCACATTCCTGAAAAAATCGATGTGATTTTTCAGTCAGAGAATGGTTTGCTGGGTATGGGCCCCTTCCCAACCGAAGATGACATCGATGCGGATTTAGTGAATGCCGGCAAACAAACCGTCACAGCGGTTGATGGGGCTGCGTTTTTTGATTCAGCGACTAGCTTTGCGATGATTCGTGGTGGGCATGTGGATTTAACAATCCTAGGCGCCTTCGAAGTGGATCAACAAGGCAATATTGCATCCTGGATGATCCCAGGCAAACTCGTCAAAGGTATGGGTGGCGCCATGGATTTAGTCGCCGGCGCCAACAACATTATCGTCGCGATGGCGCATGCGAATAAGAAAGGTGAATCAAAAATTTTGCCGGAATGCACACTCCCACTCACGGGCGTCAATTGCATCACGCAAGTGTGTACGGATTTAGCCTGGATGGAAATCATCGACGGCGCATTTCATTTAAAAGAACGCGCGCCGGGCGTGAGTGTGGAAGAAATCCAAGAAAAAACGGCGGCACGCTTGGTTGTGCCGGATCATGTGCCAGAAATGGTGGTTTAACTAACCTGGGCCTCTGCCTGGGCGTGGCGTATTCTGCTCAATATTATCTAATAGCTGCTTACCCGTTGTCCCTGCTCTAACGGCACCACCAGAAAGAACAGATATTGCTTTCTTGATCCCATAATATAATTCAGCACATACTTTTTGAAATAGGTTACCCTCTTCTATACTTTGAGACTTTTCTAATGTTTCACGATTGTTACTCAAATATTCCGATGCATTGCTCAGCGCATCCACGCCCTTGCCATCCCTAAGTTTACTCAAGGCTTCTGTCACGACTGTATGTTTTCTATCGGCCAATTTACTGCTGTCACCGGTTATCTTGTCTTGTAAAATTTCTTGGTACTCAGTAAGCAATTTCACACTATTCCAATAGTGATCAGAATATTTTTCGGTATCTCTATACTTAGCATGATCACAAATGTCCTTCTTGGCAACTGCAGTCGTATAATAAGATTCATCCATGGCAAAGGGTCCATCTATGCCCGCCCCTTGCGCTTGTGGGTAGTAATTTTTTCGAAACCAATCACACATAGAAAACATCACCCCAGCAACAATACTATTTTCAATCAGCTCAGTACCGTCTTGAGCGTAACCATTTACTAAGTCTGCAGGCGCTAAAACATTATGAAAACTCTCTTGCTCATCAAACAGGTTATACATATCTGCATACAAGGCATCACTAAAATTTTGTACCTGGTTTGGATTGAAGTGTGTTTCGTACCCTTCAAGCTCGAGATAAGGATAAGTCTTTTCTTCACGAAAATCTGGCATTAACATCCATGCGTTTGGAAGTAACTGTTGCATCATCTCACGATCTTCTTCGCTAGCACCAGTCTCAAAATTAGAATATAACCTTTGCGCATTACCTCCTCCTTGCTTTCCACCAGGCAAAGAATCTTTATATAATTTGTCTGCAGCACTTTTAAACGATTCAATCAAACCGTTAAACCGCTCTATCGCTTCTTCTCTTGTCATTTTGCTCATGTTCGTATTCCTCTGTGATAGACGGAGATCCCGCATCAAGTGCGGGATGACATTAGTCTCTTAAAGATAGGGGATAAAACAAACAGGCACAAAGAAAAGCACAAAAAACAATCAAAAGAAGGCTCAAATTAGCCGATAAGCCGGGTTCTGTCGTGAACAACCATTCCTCTAGGCGCCTTGTCACCAAGACGCTCAAGCAACCTACCCAAATCCGGCGCGGGCACGCCTATGTGGATTTCTATTTGGTCTTGCTCCAGGTGGGGTTTACCGTGCCACACTTGTTACCAAGTGCGCGGTGCGCTCTTACCGCACCCTTTCACCCTTACCGCAAAGCGGCGGTTTACTTTCTGCTGCACTGGCCGTAGCAAACAGCTCTCGCCGTTTACCCCCAGGCGTTACCTGGCACCCTGCCCGTGGAGCCCGGACTTTCCTCCCGTAGTGCAAGCACTACCAGCGGTTGTTTAGCTAATTTGAGCACGGGCATTTTATGAGCAAAACGTGTCGAGCGCAAGTCCTACAGAATTACCTAAAATTTTCAGGTAAACTACATCGATTATTCGTTCAGGAGACCCCGGGTCAAGCCCGGGGTGACGGCACATCCTGTCATCCCGCACTTGATGCGGGATCTCCATCTATGACTACAGCACCATCAGGAGACCCCGGGTCAAGCCAGGGGTGACAGCAGGATACGCAGATGAAACCATGGATTGCACTGAGTTGCTCAGCATTACTACTACTCGCTTGTAGTAAGAAAAAGCCCGTACCAACCCCAGATGGCCTTGTTACGCCGGATACCGTCGTCGTCACACCTGCGCCCACTCTCGCGCAAGATACCAGCATGGAATTACAGTTAGCGCAGTCTGCGCTTGATAACGAGCGCCCGGGTGAAGTGCGTCATATCATCGCCAACTTAGACACGCAACAATTTTCACAAGCACAACAAATTACGGCGGCAGAACTTTCCGCACAAGCTTACATTAGACTTCGCAACGTCCACGCCAGCCTGCAACAACGCATGCTATTACAAACATTACTGAAAGACACAACAGAACAACAAGACAATGCGCGCACGATTTGGCAGACGCTGTCCAATCAATCGCTCGCTGCTTTACAAACAATGCAGAAACAATCAGGCGATACCAGCCTGCAGGCATGGGTTGAATTAAATATCGCTGTGCGCACACATCGACAACAAGCGTATCAACTGCTCACTGCACTAAAAACCTGGCAGCAACAATACCCAAAACATCCAGCCAATCAATTGCTCGCCAAAAATTTAGAACTCCCCTGGCAAACACCTCATCATATTGCGCTATTGCTACCCGTGACTGGCCCCTTAAAACAAGCCGGACAAGCCATACGCGATGGTTTCTTATCGCAAACTTATCAGCTGCCAGCGGATCAACGTCCGACCATTGATGTATTAGACACGCACGACAACAACATCAGCGCGTTGTATCAACAAGCAGTCACTCAGAATGCACAATTTGTCATTGGGCCATTACAAAAATCAGCCTTACATGACTTACTCCAACAAGATGATTTCCCTGTGCCTGTGCTTGCACTTAATGACAGCACAGATGGACTCCCCACTAACGTATATGGTTTAGCACTCTCTCCCACGCAAGAGGCACAACAACTTACCGATAAACTGCGACAAAAAGGCATTCAGCGTGTCGTGGTCATCTACCCACAAGGTGATTGGGGCGATCGTGTAGGCGGTACGATTTTAAATGCTTGGCAACAAGATGGCGAGAAGGTCATTGCCGCATGGCAATTTAAACCACACGCTAATTTTAATGCGATGACGGCGCACTTACTATTAGTTGATGCATCGCAAAAGAGACACGCGAAACTCAAAAAACAGTTACACTTAAAAAATCTAGGCTTTGTCCCGCGCCGTAGACAAGACATTCAAGCGATTGCGATGATTGCCTCGCCGAAAGTTGCACGACAGATTCTTCCCTACCTAAGATATTACTATGCGAAAGATATTCCCGTCTATGCGACTTCCTATGCATATAGCGGTCGTCAACATGCCGGTGAATTACGCGATTTAAACGGCTTGCATTTTTGTGATATCCCCTGGATGGTCACAAAACGTTACGCGAAAGATCGCCAGCAATTACAATCCATTTGGCCCTCCGTCTACGACAATTTTCCGCGCCTATTTGCGCTGGGCGAAGATGCCTATCATTTAACGGTCGGTGATGGTCTATTACAACTACGATTAATGCCTGAACTCGGCATTGCTGCTGCGACCGGTCGACTCACACTGACTGATCAAAGCATTCACCGTACACTGACTTGGGCACGTGTCCGTCGCGGAGAAATACACGCATGACCTCCCCAACGCAAGCACGTGGTTTTCAGGCAGAAGACTGGGCCGCACGTTTTTTGCAGCAACAAGGTTTAAGCTTAATGCAGCGAAATTATCGCTGCCGACTTGGCGAAATCGATTTAATCATGCAAGACCAACCCGATGAATTAGTCTTCGTTGAAGTGCGCTACCGAAAACAAGCGCAACATGGTGATGCCAGTGAATCCGTCACACCCACCAAACAACGCCGTCTCATCTTGGCAGCTGAGCATTTTTTGTTAAAAAATCCACAGTATACTGATCGATATACGCGCTTTGACGTGCTGGGATTAAATGGACAGTCTGCCAAGCCTGACTGGATAAAAAATGCGTTTTGTGTAGAATGACGGAATGGAAATGATAGACCAAATCAAGCAACATTTTAAAGATAGCGTTGCCACCAAACAAACCGCGATGGAACCGATGGCGCCACTGATTGCCCATGCAGGCGGCATGTTGGTTCAAGCATTATTGGACGATGGCAAAGTATTAAGTTGTGGTAACGGCGGCTCCGCCTGTGATGCACTACACTTTAGCTCAGAATTACTGAATCGTTTTGAACGTGAACGCCCAGCACTACCCGCCATCGCGCTCACGGCCGATGTAGCAACACTTACATCCATTAGTAACGACTACCATTACGACGAAGTCTTTGCCAAACAAATTCGAGCACTGGGACAAGCTAACGATGTTCTCCTGGCCATTACCACCAGCGGTAATTCACAAAATATTTTAGAAGCAATCAAATCAGCGCACGATCGTCAAATTAAAGTGATTCTCATGACCGGTCGTGAAGGTGGCGAAGCTGTTTCCCTACTTTTCCCCGACGATATTGCATTAATCGTGCCGGCACAATCTACCGCCCGCATTCAAGAAACCCATTTATTGATTATTCATTGCCTGTGCGATTTCATCGACAGACAATTATTTGGAGGAAATGCCCCATGAAAACTTCATTACTTTGCCGTTTGCTTTTACCTATCACCTTTGCCGCTGGTTTAACCGGTTGTTTTGGACCATTTGTTGCAGGCGCCAGTGTCGGTGCTGCAGGTACCGCTGTTGTCTATGACCGACGTTCCATCGACACAATCAAACAAGATCAAACGGTCGCTTATAACATTGAAAATAAACTGTATGCAGATGATACCCCCACCAAAGAAGCACACATCGGCGCTTATGCCTACAATGGTGTTGTTTTGTTAGCTGGGCAAGCACCCGACCAAGCCGCAAAAAAATATGCCACGCAAATTGCTCAAAAAACCGAAAACGTCCGACGTGTCTACAACGAAGTTGTTATTGGCCCTAATAGCGACACCAGCACACGCGCCAACGATTCTTGGATTACAACCAAAATCAAAACAGAATTGCTTGCACAAAAACACTTGAAGTCAGGCCAGTTCAAAGTCATCACCGAAAGTGGCGTTGTTTTTATTGTGGGTAAAGCATCACATGAACAAGCAGATATGGCCGCAACGATTGCCAGCCGTGTATCCGGCGTGACGCGTGTTGTAAAAATCATTGAATACATGAAAACGACAGTGACACCACCCAAAGAAGCACCGCTCCCTGGTGATGACACAACAAACTAAACCGTTTGAACAAAAAGATAATGCGACATTTATTGATTCTCCTTTTTGCTCTGCCCTTCTGTTTAAGTGGCTGTGTGTCTGCCGCATGGAGCGGCACTAAGCTTGCCTACGATCACTACAACCTCAATCAACAAATCACAGACTATCAAGTTGTTCACAGCGCTTATAATTATATGAGTCAAGATCCCTTGCTACAAAAAGACAGCAACATCAACGTATCGACATTAAACAATGTATTATTGCTAACTGGGCAAGTAAGTTCGAAAGAAGCGAAACAACATGCCAGCACAATCACCCGCCGTATTCCGCATGTACGCTATGTCGTCAACGATCTAGCCGTTGAACAACCCGTTTCTCCTGCGCAACAAATGCGTGACAGCATGATCACAACGAAAATCAAGACGCACTTATTTGCCAAAGGTAATATCGATCACAGCAGCATAAAAATTGTCACAGAAGATAATGTGGTCTATCTCATGGGCATTGTTCGCCCCAAAGAAGGCGATATCATTGCGCACTTGGCCGCAAAAACAAACGGCGTAAAAAAAGTCGTCAAGTTATTTGAATACATCGGCATCAAACGTCCGGTGGCAAGATGATAGAAACACTCGAGAAGGCCCTCTGCGACTCGCAGCTACTCACCTCGCCTGAAGATTGCATCGCTTACGATAGTGACACCAGCAGCTTTAAACAGCGCCCTCAAGCGGTGGTATTAGCTGGTTCGCATGATGATGTCGTGCGTACCGTACAATTTTGTCGTACACATCACATCCCGCTCACTGCACGCGGTTATGGTACCGGCACACCGGGTGGCGCTGTGCCCGCACGCGATGGCATCGTCATCGCCTTTGATCGCATGCATGACATTCTCGACTATGCACCAAGCGATCGTTACATCACCGTACAACCCGGCTGCTTGAACCAAGCCGTGCAAGATCATGTGAAGCCCAATCATTTACGCTGGGCCCCCGATCCGGGCAGTGCCGACAAAAGCAGTGTCGGTGGTAACCTCGCTTATAATGCTGCTGGCCCTTGTGCAGTAAAATATGGTGCCTGCCGTGAAAATGTTTTACGCTTGAAAGCCGTGACTGGCACCGGTGACACCATAGAGACCGGCAGTTTTACCACAAAACATGCCGTCGGTTATGATTTAACGCGCTTACTGATTGGCAGCGAAGGTACTTTAGCCTTAATCACTGAAGCGACCTTAAAACTCATCCCCCTGCCAGCTGAAAAACGCAGCGTACGCTTGGAATATGCCGACATCCATCATGCTGCTGCAGCCATCGAAGCACTTTTAAATCTATCCAATGCGCCTTGCGCGCTAGAATTCATGGATGAAAAAACCCTAGGTTTGTTACGAGAATACAGCGATGTAAGCGTTGCAGCCGATGTTAAGGCCATGCTATTAGTCTCTGTGGAAGATGAGAAACATCGCTTAGATGAAGCATTAAATGCCGTAAACAAAGCAGCGAATAATACGGGTCTATTACGCACACAAATTTCTGCTTCAGAAAAAGATGAAAAAAACTTATGGCAAGCACGTCGCGCACTCAGCCCTTGCCTACCCAATGTGGCCCCGAAAAAAATCAATGAAGATGTGGTTGTGCCCGTTTCAAAAATACCTGCCTTAGTGGCAGGCATAGAACAATTAGCCGAAAAATTTCAATTAATCATTATTAGCTTTGGGCATGCGGGCAATGGCAACCTCCATGTCAACTTGATGGTACATCCTGATGATGCAGATGAAATGACCCGTGCGACGCAGTGTTTAGATGCATTATTTGATCTGGTTTTATCCTTAAAAGGCAGCTTATCCGGCGAACATGGCGTAGGCTTAGCAAAACGACCTTTTATTTCGCGCGAGATTGATCCGGTGACCTTAAGCCTAATGCACCAAATCAAACGTGTATTTGATCCGGATCATATTTTGAATCCTGGTAAAGCGATTTAACCAAGCATCTATACTCACGCCTTCCACAGTGCTTATACCGCAACATTACTCGGCAAGGATGCGCTAGAGGCACTGGCAGGAACAGTGTCGGGGATCTGATTTTCTTGCAAACAGGACGCCCGCACCAAGTCCTCTAAACATCCATCCATTTTCATATACTCCAAAACGGGTAACTCATTAAGCTGTATCGCCACGGATGTGTCGTCCAGCGCAGCCTTCAAACGCCTCAGTAGTAACAGCTGCGCGCCAATTGATAAATCCACCTCAACCATAGAAGATGACCGCGATAAAGATGGTGTAGAGGCTTCATCTTTCTTTTCCAAATAGCTTATCAAGACATCCAAAGTCTTTTGTGCATATACCTTAGTCTTAGCATATTCAGACTTAGTACTGCTTAACACCGCCTTCAGTGGCCAGCATTGATAATCACCATACACACACTCTTCGCCAGTCAAATTTGACCAAATTTCATCAACTTCTTTTTGGCTTCCATTGCATAAGTCGGCTTGTCTTTTTTTAAGCAACCATGGCACTTGGGCTATGATCAGCAAACGATGTTCCATGGCTAGGTTGAGCAAATTCGTTAATCCCATCGCTTGGATATCGTCAAAATCATTAGGCCCTAAGACCTCACTCCGCATTGAAAGTGCCTCCGTCAAGCGTTCAAAGCATCCTTTCCAGCTAGTACCGGTACGCGAAGAGGATACGGGATGCATTTTTTCTTCACGCTGAAAACAGGCATCTAAGGTTTTTAAAAGCACCAAACGAAAAGTAGCAACAGGAATATCTGTGGGCACTCTTTTTGCAAGACAAACAAAGGGATATTCCTTCTTATTATTCTTTGCTAAAAATCTCGCATCAGCCATATCTGCACAGCAAAGAAGAATGTCTTCATTGGTTGCCCATGTCATTTGATGGAAAATATAAGCGTGCTCACCTAATACCGGGGAAACTTTATTGAATAATTGCTGTAACGCTCGCGACTTATCTAGCAGACACTCTCTAGGCTCTCGACCCGATTTGTCTTGCTGAAAAAGGTTCGCACCAAAACGCAGCAATAAATGCACGACATCCAAGTGCCCGTGCTGTGCTGCAAAATGGATTGGAGCCAAACCAAGTGGCTCTTGCCCCTGATTCAACTTAATCAGCTTAGGGTTTTCTAGAAATAATCTGACCATGCTCCAATGACCATCCTGAATCGCCGCAATAAATGCTTCTTGCGCATAGGATGTAGCGATATTGGCATCCAATAAGACTCTGACCACACCCACATGACCCAAAGCAACCGCCGTTGTTAATAAATTCTCAGGGTACTCTCTATTCTCCTGAAAGTTCTCAGCGCTTGCATGTTGTAACAAAGCTTTGACGACCGCTGGATGACCACAATGTACCGCCAGCTCGATGGCTGTGAATATTTTCTTATCTGCCTTGCTTGATTCAGCCACAGAAACACAATATTTTTCTTGGGAACTTGCCCCGGCATCCAACAAAAACGCAATGGATTTTTCTAATCCTTTTTCAGAAGCAAAACCTAACATATCCGTTATTTTATTTTGGCGATTAGCACTAACATCCTCTGAATCCCCCTTGAAAGTACTATCTAACAATGCTGTTAACGCGTCATTATCCGCCGAGAATAACATGGCCCACTCAAGAATATCGAAACCGGGCTCTAGCCAAGCAACATCATTCCCGTCTTTTTCTGCCTCATCCTGCACCTGTTTTTTCTTTTGTGGATCCACAGGGGGAAGATCGCCCTGCTGATCAGCTGGACCGATAATATCCTTATAAATCATATCAAGAATACCAGCATGCATTTTTCTTCTTAAGTACGCCAACCAGATTTCATGAGGATCTTGATCTTCATTTAAATTTCCTACCGGCTGAAATAAAAGCACGAGCATATCTTCTGAGGCTAACAAATCCTCCTTCTCCTTGACAGCTGTTTCAATAAGCTGTCGAAACGCTTCTGTATGCTCGTCAGCGCTTAGACCTTCTGGATTTTTAAAGACCTGAATACACTTTTCAGAAAAGCTTAGTGCTAATACCGCCTTCACTTGTTCCAACTTTCTCGCAATACGTTGTGCCCTCTCCTCTTTGTGCCTTTCTAATAAAGCTAACACCGCATCCTTCTTGTCCTGAGGTAGATCACCTGCTATTTCATGCACGGTTTTCCTCTCGCCATTCCTCAAGTCAGGATTGGCATCACGTCTTAACAACGCTTCTAGTGCTTTTAAGTTGCCAGCCATCACTGCAATCATCATTGCGGTAATACCTTCACGACTTTGCACATCCAGATTGCGAATTTTTCCTAGCAAGTACTGCATAGATTGATCAACATTGTCATATCGAACAGCGAAACGTAATAATCGCTCGGGTGTAAACCGCGTACCGAGGTATGTTTCAAGTATCTCACCCGCTTGATCGGTCAATACAGCAAAGTGCCGCAATGCATATAAATATTCTCCAAATCGTACACTCCGATCAATATTTGCATCCTGAAATAATCGCGTGACAAGCCCAAATAAATTATTTTTGAGGAGTTGAATCGGTGATAAGCGCACTATATCGAAGATGTTTCGGCTCTGCTTATTATTTTTCAATAGTGCTTGTATCTTTTTTGTGGCAGAAAACTGCATTTTTTCAAGTCGCTTCAACGCAAAATCAAACGCAGGAAGACAAGAGATCTTGGCAAAAAGGTCTAGTATCTCAATGAGTTCATCTAGCGTGTATTCTCGATCATGCTTGGCACCTTTCTCTTTTAGCGCAGTAGTCAGATGAGTATGCGTTAATCCAGTATATTCAAGCCCAGGATATTCAAGTAAGTGATCGAAAATAAAATCATTGAGTCCAGGAGAAGTTCCAGCAGAAATCAGCCCCTCTTGGTTAAAGGCTGCTAGTACCCTATCCACTTTTTGTCCCAGCTGTACGGCAAAATAAGGCTCACTCATACCATCTTCTGTTTGCACATTTAATTCTGATTTGCAAATAACACGAACGTAATGTTCAAAAATAATCGTCTGCATATGAATACGTGTTGTTTCATCGCCTATCGCATTAACAGTGGAAATCAATGTCTCACCTTGAGCATCCTTAAGATTTAAGCAAGCAAGTTTTTCAATCTCGCGGTGCTGCAAGTTTAACGCTTGAATCGAGTCAGTGACTGTTTTTATCTGACCGTCCTTTATTGCTTTTTTGAGGGAATGAAGATCTTCGGGGTAGCTACCTGCCATGGTTATTCTCCTAGTTATTGAACGGCTTATCTTACCATAAGGAGTATTTGTCTCTCTCCTGAAATGCTTGATTTGAAGACTAAATATGCCTATGATGTAGAACAAATATACACTGAGGCTCGCATGGATCCGCTTTCTCAATTTCTCTCAGGCTTTGGCCAATACCCCAAGCACAAAAGTAAACTAGTACGCCCTACTTACGCGAGTCAAATACAATTACCTGATGCGCAATCGATCTTGCCGCGGGGTTATGGCAAGAGTTATGGCGATGCTGCCATCAATGCAGATGGCGTAACACTACTCACTGAATGCCTAAATCGTTTTATTACTTTTGATGACGTGCAAGGTCTATTAACACTAGAGGCGGGTTGCACGCTGCATGATGTTTTGCAATTTGCTTTACCACGAGGCTGGATATTACCCGTGATGCCAGGCACTGCCCATGTCAGCGTTGGTGGATGTATTGCTAATGATGTGCACGGAAAAAATCATCATCATGCTGGCGCTTTTTCCGCATGCGTTTTATCTTTTGAACTGCTCACAGCAAACAATGACGTGATCACTTGCTCCCGCGAGCAACATACCGATTTATTTTGGGCAACAATTGCTGGACTTGGCTTAACCGGCATTATTTTACGGGCCACATTACAATTAGAATCTTGCCCTTCTGCTTATGTCAGCTCACAACACCTTCCCACCCAGGATTTACAAACAACATTAGCGGCTCTACAAAATTCCGCCTTGGATGACCATTACAGCATTGCCTGGATCGATGCCTTGGCTACTGGCAGCTCTTTAGGACGCGGGGTTTATATGCGGGGCCACATGGCCGACAGTGAAAAAGACCTTCCTCGGGCTCACTCATCGCGACATTTGCCCAGCATTTTTCCAAACTTCTGTTTAAACAAACCCTTAGGCCAACTATTTAATGCGATTTATCGCGAAGCCAATGGTAAAAAAACGCGACCCTTTACACAAAGCTATCAGCAATTTTTCTTCCCCTTAGATGCAATTGATAACTGGCCGGTGCTATACGGAAAATGCGGCATGCAACAATATCAATTTGTTGTGCCAGAAGATGGTGCGGAATCAGCAATACGTGATGCACTCACACTGCTACAGAAAAATAACATCCCTGTTTATCTCGCGACATTAAAACGCTTAGGCAACAGTAATCAATCCCCGCTGTCATTCCCCATGCCGGGTTATACGCTAGCCTTAGATGTATCGATGAAGCATCCCAACATATTAGATTGCTTTAATCAGCTGGATGCAATCGTCATGCAACATCATGGTCGCGTTTATCTAGCGAAAGATGCGCGTTTACCTCAGACTGCTTTTAAAACGATGTATCCTCAATGGGAAACTTGGCTTGATCTTAAAAAACAATGGGATCCAGCCATGAAATTTCGTTCCACCTTATTTTCTCGCATTATGGAGTAACATATGCAGCTTCCTTTAAATCAACCTGTCTTGATTGTTGGTGCTACCTCTGCGATTGCTAAAGCTATCGCACAGCAACTGGCTGAACGCGGACAGAATCTACTACTAGCAGCTCGCAATACAGCGTCATTAGAGCAAGAAGCGCAAGATCTACGTTTACGTTTTAACATAACCGTTAAAACCTATGCTTTTGACGCCGATCAGTTGGATACGCATGATGATTTTTCAGCATCGGTTATTGCAGAAAAACCTGCAGGGCTTATTGTTGCATTTGGCGACACCATGGACCTTGATATGACGGAAGGCAGCACAGAAAAAACATTACAAAATATTTATCGTAATTACGCGGGTGTTGTGACGATTACCGATCGTTTGTCTGAATTCTTCCGCGCGAGAAAAAGTGGTTTTATTGCAGGAATTTCGTCGATTTCTGGTGATCGTGGACGTAAGAAAAACTATCATTACGGCGCCGCTAAAGCGGGCATGAGTGTCTACTTAGATGGACTACGCAATGCGTGTTTTAACGATAAAGTACACGTGCTCACCATCAAACCTGGTTTTGTGGATACGCCAATGACGTTTGGAAAAGTCGATAGCCCACTCACCGCCAAACCCGCCTACGTTGCAAAAACGATTATCCGTGCCATTGAAAAAGAAAAGAATACGCTTTACACGCCATGGTTTTGGCGCTGGATCATGTTGGTGATTAAGTGTATTCCTGAAGTGCTATTTAAGCGCATGAGCCTTTAAATCCTGGACCTCCTGATAGCAATATAGCAATAGACGGAGATCCCGCGTCAAGCGCGGGATGACAGGAGAAACTGTCATTCCGGCCTTGAGTGTACGGACCGGGGACATAGGTAACAAACGTTCGAGGACATAGGTAACAGATTATGTCTCTAATATGCGTTTGCTGTAAAGGTTAATAGCGGTTCCTTTTTTAACCGAACTGAGCGCTACGTGACCTAGCCGCTGATGTCGATAATAGATATCTCGCATCGCATCTGACGCATTGCACCGTATGCCCACCTGCTTGCCTGCAAAGGGAATGCCAATAAAAATCTGTCTTCCATCCAGTGAAATACGACCG
>BQJM01000016.1 GCA_021604705.1 marine bacterium B5-7
TTCTTGTTTCAAAGACATTAGGTCGTTCTCCTGCCATGGCATAACGTGACTCCGTAAGTATCATTTTTAAACTTGATACCTTACGGCAATCTGTTACCTATGTCCTCGAACGTTTGTTACCTATGTCCCCGGTCCGTACACCTTGAGCCGGAATTTCCTGAAAGTACGACAGCAATAGAGCGTGGGATGACAGCTTATAAACTCAAAACATCTTTCACAAAAGGCACCGTAAGTTTACGCTGCTCTGCTAAAGAGGCTTGATCAAGCGTATCTAAGGCGCTGAGTAAGGCATCCATTTGTCGTGGGAGACGGCTAATCATGAAGGTACACACCGCATCAGGTAGCTCAAAGCCACGTTGTTCTGCGCGCTGCTGTATCGCCAGCATTTTATGTTGATCGCTCAGTGGCTGACAATGAAAAACTAAATCTGCACCCAAGCGCGTACGTAAGTCCGGTAAAGTTAACGATAGTTGGGCCGGTGGCTTTAAACCTGTGATCACCAAGGTTTTTCCCGCATCACGTAAACGGTTATACAAATGAAACACCGCTTCTTGCCAAGCCATATTATCGCTAATCGCTTCAATATCATCAAACAACAAAACATCCATCGCATCCAAATCTTGCAGCAATGCAGAATCCAGGGTGACGGCTTCATGTAAAGGTAAATAAAACGCACGCTTTGCTAGTGTTTCAGCATACTGGTAAGCCGCTTGCAACAAATGGGTTTTACCTGCGCCCTGCTCACCCCAAATCATTAGACAACCTGTCATTTGTCCGTTTAACGCAGATTGTACCGTTGCAATCAACTCAGCATTATCCCCTTCAACAAAATTATCGAAGGTCGCATCATCCCGTAAACGCATACCTAAAGTCAGCTGGGTAAACATTACAATCCCCCCTGCCACTGAAAAACAATCGGTCGACTATTGATGTTAGATAGTAATTTTAATCGATGATCAAGCGCAATCGCATCCGCAAAAGCTTCTTGCGTACCGCTCAATTGAATATTGAATGTCACACTATCCCCAGAAAAAGATTGTGTTGCAACTGACGCCACGGGCACCAACTGCGTTAAGTACCGTGTTACTTTTGCAACATCTGCAATGGATTGCATACCTTGCACAAGAATTTGTTGCGCAGATTGATCAAGCGGTGCATTTAGCGTGGCATACTGTGCCGATAAAACACCCGTTAAGCGATCCGTTAATGCACTAACCACGGCATTCACATCTTTACCAGCGGTACGCCATGCAATCGGACGGCCATTTAATACAAATTGCCAGCGCGCTTGGTATTGTGTCGCAAGCTGCGTAATATGCCCAACCAAGACCACATCGGGATGATAACGGGATGATGCTTCACGAAAATGCATATAAGACAACGGTTTTTGTAAGTCCACTTGCGTTGTCACTGCATCTTGCATATCAAACGAAGGTAACATCAAGGGCAAACCACGCTGCTGACATTGCTTCTGCATGACGGTGAGCAACGGGGATGGTAATGACTTGTCTAACCAGATCGTTTGTTGCGGTGTGCTCATCACCACCCACGTTAAAATAGAGGGACGCGTCGCCCCCCAAATGGCTTGATGTTGCTTGCGCAATAATTTTTTGACAGCATCCGCATCGAACGTCACATCCAACAATAATTGCTGCTCATCGGTTTGATAACTATAGGTTTGCACTAGCGATTTCGCCTGTGCTAGCTGTAACTGAATCGAAGGAATAGTCGCTACCCCAACATTCCCTGATGTTTTAATTAAAACGCGACTTAATGCTTGTTTTAAAGCTTGTTGGCGTACTGAAGCCGATTGATTTGCCACCGGCACACTTGCCGTAAATGTATCCACCTGTGTAGCTGCCGTAACAATGCAAATAGCACAAAGTAGAATACTGGCACACAAAGCACGTATACAGTTCATCAAACAGATTCCCTCATTGCAGATGTCGACATTAAGGTTTGAAATGCACTTTCCGACAATGCCGCCCCAAAGCTAGCACCAAAGCGCCGCGCTAAACGTTCGAACAAAGGACGTTGTGCCGTGTAATCAACAATGTATTTTTGTTTGAACACTTTTTTTGTTACAAAGTCGGTGTCGCCAAAGCCATCGATCAGACCCATGGTTTTTGCTGTTTTTCCTGTCCACACTAAGCCTGTAAATGTATCTGGCTTCACTTTCAGGCGTTTTCCACGACCAGCTTTCACACGCGCAATAAATATTTGATGCACTTCATCTAACATTTGCTTTACGTTATTCACTTGGGCTGCGTTTAAGGGTTTAAACGGATCAAGAAAATCTTTATTCTGCCCCGCAATAAAGGCACGACGCGAAATACCTAGCTTTTGAATCGCATCCACAAAACCAAAGCCATTCATGATAACGCCAATGGAGCCAACGAGGCTTGCAGGATTCGCATAAATGTCATCTGCAGCTGATGCGATATAATACGCGCCTGATGCGCATATATCATCGCAAACAGCCATCAATTTTACTTTGGGGTGCTCATGACGCAACTGCTTAATGTGTTGATATACGATGTCAGATTCAACGGGGCTGCCACCCGGACTATTGATGCGAAGAATCACCCCTTTGGTATAAGGGTCTTTAAAGGCTTTTTCTAAACCATGCACGACACGTGATGCACCAGCTGGTGCGCCCGCTAAAATAGGACCAGACACATTAATTAATGCGACATGCGACTCGCCAATATGCTTGGGAAGATGTTTCTCTTCGGTATTTAATGCCGTGATCAACCAAACAAACAAAAATAAAAATAAGGTCTTAAAGAAAATCCCCCAGCGACGACGACGACGCTGCTCAATGACCCCATCATGCAATAAAGTTTTCAACGCGTCTTGTGCCCAAGCATCCGTACTATTTGTCATGCGATTTTCCTTGTGAAACTGAGCAGTAATATCGCACAAATAAGCGTAAGTAACAAGCTAGAGGGGCTTGCGAGGACGAAGTTCTTCATCAGAATTACGCGTCTTGATAACCCAATTACTGAGTTTCTCAGTACCATCCTCGGAAAGTAATGGTGATGATCTTGCATCCGGTGTACTCTGAGCACGCGGCAAATGCTTTTTCTTGTGCGCTACTTTCTTCTCCCCTGAGAGAGTTCGTTCAGGTACAGGAGGAAACGCTCTTGGATCTTTCAGTGAGAACTCAGGATTATCAGGCATGGCCTTAATGGGACGCAAAGGCCGAGGAGAAGTAGCCCTTCCATGCGTCCGTAAAGAAAAGTCCTGGACCCCTAGTGTTGAAAATGTTGAACTTGCTACACCAGTAACAACCACATCTGCAAAAAGACGCGAATTGTCTTCTGAAGGCCCCGCCTCTATTGAGACTTTCTGATTGTTATTAGTAGCCGCAGCAAAGGAAACTTTTTCGGGCTCATCACTTAACCATCCAAAGAACTGATCCAGAGCTCCCACATGCGTTTTATTAGGCTCTGTTTTTTCTAAAACACCGCTTAGCGGGAGCAGCTTTGTTAAAAGGAAAATCATTGTCACAAAACCACTACGTCTTGCCAAATAAAGTAAATTTTCAGCCTCAACACATTGGCTTAGCAACTCCATGGTAAATATCGTTAAAAACAACTCCACAATTTCTTTCTGGTTGTGTTTGACGGCTTTCTGCATACAAACCTTTATTTCATCGGAATACTCTGAATCGCCCGAGGAATTAAGTGATTTAGACAAATATTCTTTGTAATTCCCATGCAACAAAATGTATTCAACAATAGATGTTGAATTAGATCGAGCGGCACAGGCTAGTGGTCTCATCCCCTTCAGATCTTTATGCCTCATGGCAAGAGCACTATCTTTCTCCGCAAGTAATCGTTTCAGAATTTCTTCACTACCCTGCCTAGCTGCAGTATGAAGGGGGGTGCGCCCACTAACATCTCGTGTATTCACCGTACAAAGTTCTCTGGATAGGAGTATTTCAACAAGATCCAATCGCCTCGCCGCAACCGCGCGATGCAAAGGCGTAATACCCTCATTGTAAACTGAAGTAGGAAATTCATAAAGCTGAAGCAGCTTACTAACAACCCTTGTCGTTTTTGCTTGCTGAGCGAGAGGTAACTCTCTCATGCAAAAATGATGAAGCACTGTATGAGTATCAATTGTTCTGCCCAGCTCTCGAGAAAGATCGTTGCCCTGTTTTGTAATCCAGAGCTCCCAGTCATTTTCTAACGCCAGACAGGTTTTAGTAAACAGTTGCATCGGAATGTCCCTAAAGACCCAGTCCAGAAAGTCATCAAAGAATTCAGTGGGAGCAGCATATTTTTTTAAATTTTTAAACGATCCCTTTCTGAAGTGAGCAGCTGCAGGAAGCGACGTAGTGACTAAAGCATCAAACAGATCTTTATTGTCGACAGGATTTGAGGAGTGTTCCAGCATTTTCTCAATTAAAGCAGATAACATGCGCACATAAGTTAAGTCTATTAGCTTTTTCATCAAAACATGCAAGTCATATAAAAAACTACTGCTCTCAAGCCAGAATGAAAATTGACTCTTTAGCAAGAGAATAAATATTTCATTCATGTCAAAATCAATTAACTCGTTTAGGAGAGAAAAGAGGTTCGGCGATCTAGCGCCATTCAACAACAAAAGATCCACCACTTTCTTGTGGCCAAATTTACATGCAAAATCCAACGCTGTTCTCGTTTTCTTTCCATCCACATTTCTTACATTAACGTCTTCCTTGTTCACAAAATCTATTCTTTTTTGAGGAGTCTTTACCTTATTCAGAAGCAGCCGCACAATATCTTCATCTCCAGAAATCGCAGCCAAGTGAAGGGAGGTACGTCCTGACTGGTCACTAAGCCAAATATTCGCGCCATGCGCCAGTAACAACTCCGTTACAGCCACATTACCCGTCGCTGCACTACAATGAAGCGCTGTTTGATCGCCTCGCATCACTTTATTAACATAGGTTGGCTTTCGTTTTTCTGGCACCCGACTAAGTAGATAGTCCAGAGCCTGATAGTACATGCCAGCATACGCAGAGGTATTATTAGCAGACATATGCAACGGAGTCCTCAGTAACAAGGGGTCTATTGCAAAGTCATAAAATTTTTCACCCATGACATCGAGTATCACTTGAATAAGCGGCGAATCATCTCGAGAAACTGCACGCACCATAGCATACTTAATATGATCAACTATCTCAGGAGAAAGATGCTTATGTGTAATATGCGCTAAAATATGACGAAACAATGCCTCTATTTTTTTCAGTCGCATTTCATGTTTTTTCTTGTTTGATTGTCTACACTCACTTTCCGTAAGAATCTCAGTATAAGCGCAACGAGAAATCATCAGCATTTTCGTAAACAAATTTCTAACATATTGATCGCGAAAAGTTGCTGGCAAATCCTGTGCAATAAAAATTCTCTCACTGTCCCCATCATCGCTCAACTTATTGATTGATTTCCTCACAAGCTTTAGCACCTCTGAGTGATTTTTCTCTACTACAAAAATATCGCTCAAGGCAGTGTAATAGTAACTTGCGACCATAGGAGAACCCGCAGAGTCAGCGAGCATTGAACAACCCGATAACGCCTTCTTCGCTTCATCTAACAATATACGTCGCTGTTGACGGTCTCCAAAAACCTCTAACTGTCTCACCATGCCAATACAAACAACCGAGAAATTGAGTGTAATACGTAAAACTGTTGCCCAATCTGTTGTTGGGCTAAATGCCTTCATTAAATGTGTATATTTTTCTTTTGCTGCTTCTAGCATACGCATACAGGCATATAGTTCTGCGCTCATTTCGTCAACCAGGGATTGCACAGGCTTCAAGAGGCCTGTGCTCACGTGTCCAAGCAATTCAAGGATCAAACCTCTCGCGGTTGAATATTTAAACAAAGCAATATGTAGTTTGACCGAAGAAAAATAATTTTCACAGATAAGTCGTAACCGCTGTGAACGAAGTGCCTCATCTCCACCAGAATCAGTAAGCAATTTTTCACGCCATTTTTTCAACACAGAAAAACACTCATTGTAACGCGCATATTTTTTTAGGTCATAAACAACAATGTCAATTGTATATGCTATAGCAAGCAGATCTTCTTTCTCTACGGCCGTTGATATTGCACGATTTTCTCCCCATAAAAACAATTGGAAATATATATCCGCATCAACTGATTCAATATTAGATTCGCAGTGTTTTTTTCTAAAGTGTCGGATAACAGAAAGACATTCAGATTCAGGTAAAGGCTGTATTTCCCAATCATTTGTAATGCAAGCATAAATATAATCATTGTAAATCTGAACTAAACCACCTTCACTACATTTAACAATCATGCAAGATTCCATCGCAGTGATAATTTTCTTTACCTCACCCGAATCATCCAGTAACGTAGACAAAAGAGATAACAAGCTATCAAAAGGAACGCTTATCAGCAGTAACAACAATTGAATGACCCGTTTAAATATTGAATACCAAAGCATTCTTTCTCTGACGACGCCAGCAACCTTAACGCTATCATCCGTCCTCAGAATATCTTCTATCGCAATCAGTAAACCTTCTGGTATATTCTCTAGCGCTAACCACACATCTGTTTTCAATAACTTATATAACTTCCTACTATAAATTAATAGAGAGGGGGAGCCTTGGGCTAAACGCATGATAACTTGAGCAATTCCTGGGGGTTCATTCGAGATAGCAGACAACTGTCGAAAAAATGTAGCCGCATTACCTTGATTTAGCTGGCCACAGCGATACCTTACGGGAAGTGAATCAAACAGTGGCTTTGATTTAGTATGCAACCAAAGTCTTACCTTAGAACTCTGCGCCTGCTTCAACAACACATCTTTTAAATCAACAGGTAAATGATCGATCCCTAGCAACAAGAAGACAATGTTATTTCTAACTTTTGGCATAGAAAATAACATTTCTATTGCTTGTTCAAATGAAGAAAATAATTTGTCAGGAACAAAACCTAAAGCTCGGTAGAACACACGCAAAAAATAGGTTGCCAGTATTTCATCTAATTCAATTAGTTCTTTCCCTCTCGGCAATTGAACTGTCAAATAGAGGAACTGCCCCTTTGGCAAACTAGAAATATTATCATATCTATTATCACTTATCCCTCGCATCAAGCCCAAGGATAAATTTTCGGCCAAGGTAGATAAAAAAGTACTTGCATCACTTTCTTCCGAAAAAACAACAAAAGGCCCTGCATGTTCGCACACCAACTTGCCTGCTGCAGCTAAATCTCTTTTCAACGATCGTGTTGCCGGAAAATTCTCTTTAGGTGGGAAAGAAGAGGCTATAAATGTAGGTTTACCAGAGAAATGTAAATTACTTGCTATTGTGCTGATGAATTCCGGATTAATCAGTAGCGACCAATGTGTTTCATCAGAAAAATGCATCACTTTCGTATGACTTGGCCAAGCTAAATTTTCCCGGGTCCTATAAACTTTAACGATTTCTCCACTTGAAAAAACGTTAACATCTGTTAATGCCGGAGATAACACTAATTCCTTCATCTCATACAGTGCATTAAACAATCTAAAGAGACGGCGAAACGTAAAAATAGCATGCTCAACAATGCTATCTTGCCACGTCTTCGGCAAAAAGTTTTTTAACTCAAGGTTGAGTGCACGTTTCGTTATCATTTTCTCTGGTGAGTCAGTAACTTGTGCTGAAAATAAATCAACACGCCCAATAACAGCATCCGTCACCTGCTCAACAAAATGATTAGCCCGAGGAAAACTAGCACCTCGCTTTATTAAAGAATCCTGGAAACCTTTTAGTATCTTACTCACCGCACGAGTACGCTCTGGTGCATGAAGATTAGCAAATGCTTCTGGGGATGGCATATCAATGAGGTCTAGATACACTGCCGCACCTCCCTCTGTATCCGCCAATCTCTTAGCCACTAGCGCCGCCAGTACTGCACCGGCAGACCAGCCACCAATAAACCAGGGCCCTTTAGAAGAAAGACGTTTAATCACCTTCAACAAAAAGTCAGCTAACGCATTTAAATCACTATAGATCTCCTCTTTCAACAACCTAGAAAAATTAATTGTATGAATGATGGTATCTTCAGATACTCGGAGCAAGGCATCAGCAAATTTACTATAATCATATAGCACATCCCCCACAATCGAGTGTATGAGAATATATCGATGCCTGTATGTAGGCAGTTCATTTTCACCAAGATAAAAATTTTTAACTAACTCTATTTCTTCAAGAAAATTTCCTAACTCATAAATGGTTGGAATTTTTGAGATTTCACTTTCCACTAAAGAGCGTGATATTCCAGGAAAATCTCGTCTAATTGCTTGTTGGAAACGTGCGCTAACCACAGAGTCCATACCGAGATCCAGCAAAGTATGATCCAGGCAGCACGCAACATCAGGATATTGATACCCAGTCAAGGTTTTTAATGTATGATAAACCTTTCTCATACTCTTCGTAATGGTGTATCTCGATACCACCCAATCAGCACTATTATTTTCTTGCTTTACTTCACCCTTTGGCGATATTCGCCTTTTAAAGGATAATTCTGGCTTATTCTCTACATAAGTAATGCCGAAGAAGTCGCCTGTCTCTGTCCATAATTGACCATCGAACTCTTTTTTATTCTGACGCTCGCGCTCATCCCTAGCAGGATCTAAATAGAAAACAGAACGTCCATCATAGTGCTCATAAAAACGTAACGAATCTTCTTCAGATAAATCATCCGGCAATGCATCTGGTTTATAGAGAATTAGTTCTCCATCATCTCCATTCTTAGCACAGCGAAAATTATCATTCCAGAGTGGTGTACCTAAAAAAACCTTTTCCACTGTATTCGGTAAGACACGCGCTATATCTGAACCAATTGGCGCCCCCGTGCCTCCATGGCCATTATACAAGCGACTTATCGCATCTAGTTTTAATGCCAGTTGATAACTAAGCGTTTCGCCCTCTGACAAAATCGTCAACTTGTCTTTCATATCTCCTGTTTGAAGTGCCGTTTCCACGGCAAGATTATTAAAAATAAGCTCATCCAAACGTTGAGGTGTCGCCATAATTAATAATTGCTTTGTACTTTTAATTCGGTCATATAAGTATGTTGGGTGCGACAACAATGCTTCTGGCATAATATCTATTCTTGTAAACGTTCGTAATGCAATCTGTATCGCACAGAGAAATACATCATAGCGTGGTGACTGCTCCAACAGGATCGCACCCTGTTCACCCGTCGGGTTTTCAATTAAATCTGGTAAGGCCATATACCTCACCAAACCTGAAATACATTTTGGGAGTCCCCAGCCATGCTTCACTCGCATGGCTGTAGGCGGACCAGTGGTACCGGAGGAACAGGCGACATAAGCATCATTATCAAATGGGACAGAGAACAAGTCAGCTCCAGCCACTAGGGGGGTATCAGACAAACCCTCAGATTCTCTATCTACTGTGCTCGAAGGTATTAAGGTTATTTTATGCGGACTCAGTGCTCTTCGGATGCCATTATGCTTTAAGGCCGCATCATCACACAGCATCACGCTAGGGTGGGTTTCTTTTAGAAGTTCTTCAAATTTTAATAAATTATTGCATGCCCAGTCAAAATCAACTGGAATAATCGACCTCCCCAATTTCCAGGCTGCTATGATATAAAATAAGAGCGTAGGCGATCGCGAAAAACACAAAGCGATCGCGCCATTCTCTTCAGCCGAATCAGTAATTTGAAAATAGCGTGCAATACGGTTAACTATTCGATCTAGCTCTCTATACGTGACTGTTTTAATAGTAAGAGACACCGCCCCATTCAGAAGGTCCTGAGAATTAACACTCTCCGGATAGGTGAACGCAATCTTGTCGTAATGCTGACTAACATTACGAGAATAAAGATTTATTGTCGGCTCATTTTCTGTGTTCATTTATTATTACCCCCGATACCACTTGAAGGTCGCTACAATTTAGCTAAGTTGCCAATTAAGCGCCTCCGATAGATTCAACACATTATCCTTCAGCGAAGCAATCGTCGGTAAGTTAATCTTATCTAATAAAGAAATTTTTTCAGCGGTTTTCTCAGGTGCATCAGCATTCCCCAGAATCAGCTGTAAGCATTTAGCCTCATCCTTCTGCAAAACTACTCGGCGGGAAGGAAGTTGCAGAAGATAAGTCTCCCCCTTCTCCTTTTTTAGCGCAGGCATCTCCTGTTCTGCTAAATCACACAACTGTAATAAGAGCGGCTGCAGCTTACTCTGATGTCGAATACGCCGGGTTTGCATATGGTCGTAGTTTTCTAGCTCAACCTGCATCGCTGCACAAGAAACCAAAACATCGCCATCTGCTAGTTGCCGTGCAAAAGAAAGTTCTCGGATATAAATGGGCGCACCCGCTTCATCAGAAAACTGGTAGAACGTTTCCAAGCCATTCGCATGTAATGGATCTTGATTCCGCGACTCAATCAAATCACGAACAGATGTCCGTGCATCCTGCCCGAAAACCTTGTACCAATCATATTTATTTTGATATAAACGCTCGCAAGGCAAGCCAAAAACTTGTTCGTAATTACCACTAATGTAAATACAATCCGATTCATTAGAAATGCAAAATGTCACTGGCATGTACATTTCCATCAGATACAAAAACGAATTAAAAATTTTAGTTACGGTGACTTGATCCATCTAACCCTCCCTGTTAACACTTTAGCTTGCCAAATGCGTGCGAATATCTTTCTGAACAATATCTTGTAACGATTGCAAATAAGGGTGACTTTCCCCTTTTAGTTGCAACACCCGTAGCCGCATACCATCATACGCGCGTTCTTGCATCGGCATTGCAACGCCAGCGTTACCAACTAACACACCTTGCTGATAAACACCAAACGACACATCCCGCACAAAACGATGCTCTCCATCCGGCATTGAAAAGTCGTAACAAACTTCTATTCCTTCACCGTAGCCAGTATGCATGTTACGTGCGTCTGTCAGATCTGCGATGGCCTCACGATCAGGGCGATTAAAGTTACCTAGCCAATTTGCCGTACTATCGTAAAGGCTGTCACAGCTCGCACCATACACTGATTCATAACTACGACTGACATATATTTGCTTTTCGTGATCACGCACCCAAAAAATAACATCCTGCATTTGCTCCACCCCATCAAAAAGCGCATTTAACACTTGATAAGGCACTGTTTTTCCCATGCTCCTTCTCCATCAATCTGCAACGATATTCAAAGTAGCGATTTTATGTGATTTAACATGCATTACTACGGTTACTTTCAATTGATTTAGAGCTAAATACGTACAGATTTGTACACTTAGCCCTATTTTCGGTATAATCGCGCCCAAGCATTGACCAACATTAGGTAAACATTTTTATGGCTAACGCCGAGTCCTACGCCCCCTTTGAGCAACGTAAACGTGACCATATTCATTTAGCCCTGGATGAAAGTAACCAGGCCAACGGCTTGACAGGATTAGATCAAATTCATCTGCAACATTGCGCGCTGCCTGAGTGTGATTTTGAAGAGATATCTCTTGCAAACACACGTTTCGGCCAAGTGGTCTCCACCCCGTTCCTTTTAAGCTCCATGACCGCCGGCCATGCCGATGCGTCAGCCCTCAATACACAACTAGCTCGCGCATGTGTCGAACACGGATGGATCATGGGTGTTGGCTCTCAACGTCGTGAACTGTCTGATCAAGATGCCGCAAAAGAATGGTACAACTTACGACAAGCCGTTCCAAAAGCAAGATTACTTGGCAACATCGGTTTGTCACAACTCATTCGCACCCCCATCGCAGACATTCAACGTTTAGTTGATAACCTTGATGCACAAGCCATGATCATACACACCAATCCCTTGCAAGAATGCTTGCAGCCCGAGGGCACACCACAATTTAAAGGCGGCTTAAAGGCGCTTGCTGAATGTTGCAAAGCATTACATGTACCCGTTGTCCTGAAAGAAACAGGATGTGGCTTTAGCATAAATACCTTGAGCCAATTAAATGGCATAGGTCTTGCTGCAGTGGATATCAGTGGTTTAGGCGGCACACATTGGGGCCGTATTGAAGGCCAGCGCGCCAAGCAACAATCAATTCAGCAAACTGCTGCCGTCACCTTCAAAAACTGGGGGATCGGTACCGTTAATACCTTACTCGCAGCAAAGAATATTCAACCCGACTATGAACTGTGGGGCTCTGGTGGTTGTCGAACAGGATTAGATGCGGCAAAATTGCTGGCAATGGGCGTCTCAACGGTTGGTTATGCTAAACCAATACTGGCTGCAGCACTTGATAGCGAAGAAAGACTGCACCAAACAATGCAACAATTCGCTTACGAATTAAAAATGGCCTTATTTTTAACGGGTTCTCCCACTATACCCTTACTACAGGAGCGCCAAGTATGGGCTTACTAAAAGATGCTGTGCGTTTGTTCACAGGTTTCTCTAAATTAAATTATCAAGATCGTTTAAAACGTCTCGTGAAAATGGGCGCATTGTCCGCTGAAGATATTCGTCATTTAATGGCAAACCAAAACCCAAGTCCAAGCTTGGCAGAACACTTAATCGAGAATGTCGTTGGTTATTTTCATATGCCACTGGGCGTTGCGGCTAACTTTAACATTGACGGCCAGGATTATGCGATCCCAATGGCTGTAGAAGAAACGTCGATTGTTGCTGCAGCCAGCAAAACAGCCAAATGGATCAGGCAGCATGGTTACATTGAAACAAAAGTAACAGGCGGTGATTTGATCGGACAAATCCAATTAGCCCACATCAATGATATCAATCAATTTCAATCAACTATTCTCACAAACAAAGCTTTCTTAATAGAGCGCGCAAACCAAGATGTCGCTGCTAGCATGGTCAAACGCGGTGGCGGCATACATGATATACGGGTACGTACATTAGCACGCGAGGATGGTGGACACATGGCGGTTATTCACGTGCATGTAAATACCTGTGATGCCATGGGTGCGAATATCATCAACCAAATTTGTGAGTTTTTAAAAGATCCGATTGAAGAGCTCACCAACGAAACAGTCACCATGTGCATCCTATCTAATTTAAACGATCAAAAAATCACACATGCAAAAGTCGTCATGCGTAACATCGATCCGATTGTCGGTTACCGTATTCAAGAGGCGTCCCTATTTGCAGAAAATGATCCTTATCGCGCTGCGACACACAACAAAGGCGTATTGAATGGCATGGATGCAATGTTGATTGCGACAGGCAACGACTGGCGTGCTGTCGAAGCTGGCGTGCATGCTTATGCTGCCCGTGATGGTCAATACCGTGCAATTTCAACATGGCGTATGCAAGGCGATGACTTGGTTGGAGAGTTATCCGCACCCATTATTGTCGGCACGGTTGGTGGTGTCACAAAACTACACCCTACCGCACAAATGTGTTTACGCATGCTTGGCGCTCAGGATGCCAATCAATTAGCACGAATCGTTGCCGCTGTCGGTCTTGTACAGAATCTCGGTGCCATCCGTGCCCTAACCACCGTGGGCATTATCCAAGGACATATGAAACTACACATTGCCAATTTAATGCTAAGTGCTGGTGCCACAGAAAAAGAAAGCCCCATCGTACAGAAAAAACTAGAAGAAATTTTAGCCCTGCGTAAGCGCATCTCCTTAAGCAACGCCAGAGAGATTTTGCGTGAAGTCCGCGCCAAAACAAAAGCACTCAAAGATGCGGCCTTAAATCACACTGAAACCTTATAATGCCCACCAGAATCTCCGCCCCCAGCAAAACCTTTTTATTGGGTGAGTACGCCGTTTTAGAGGATTTGCCCGGTTTAATTTTGGCAACAGAACCGCGCTTCACCCTGACTATTGGTGAAAAGATAAGCCCTACCCCATTCCATCCTGAGTCCCCTGCCGGACGATTATTGGCAACCCAGCCACTAACAACACCTTACTCTTTTGACGATCCACATGCTGGCGCTGGTGGGCTTGGTGCCTCGTCAGCAGAGTTTTTGCTGAGTTGGAGCACTCAGCACATTTCAGGTGATGAATTGAGTCCAAATTCTTCTTCAAAAACCGTTGGCGGCAGGGATAGCCGGCATCGAGCACCAGGGATGGCTTCATGCGTGTTTTTGAAGAAGAATCTGGACACAATTCTCGAACTAGAAAACGCGTTTAAAAGGCACACGCCTCATCAAGCAACAACACCTCCCAGCGGCTACGACATCATCGGACAATTATGTGGCGATATCACCTACTATTGCCGGCAAACCAATACGCTAGATACGCTGAACTGGCCATTTGAAAATTTAGCTTATGTGGTCATTCGCACCGGCCATAAGCTAGCCACGCACGAACACTTAAAGCAGCTTCACAAACCTAATAACATCAATCAGTTAGCAGAGATAGTTAACACTGGTCATCAAGCGATAAAAGCAGCAAATGCCGAGGCATTTTGTACCGCAATCAATGACTATGCGGAAGCATTATCAGCGGCCCAATTAGTCGCGCCTCATACCCAACGCCTACTCACTGCGCTGAAAACATTACCTTACATTCGTGCCGCTAAAGGCTGTGGTGCCATGGGGGCAGACACCGTGCTGGCTATATTGAATCCCCAAGACATGTTAGAATTTCGCGCTTTCTTAGCCACTGAAAACTTAAACATTGTTGCCGCTGGTCAGCAAACCAGCCCTGGAATTCACATCGATGAAACAGATCATACAAGCTAGCGCCCCCTCGAACATTGCTCTCATTAAATATATGGGGAAAATAGATTTCGAAAAGAACCTACCCACCAATCCTTCGCTCTCTTTTACACTAGAGAACCTTAGAAGTTATGTAGAGCTAGAGCTAGTTCAAGAAAAAACATTGTCAGTCAGCTCGGATCCAGAATGTTTGTCGAAAACCGTTGGCGGCAGGGATAGCCGGCATCGAGCGCCAGGGATGGCTTCATGCGTGTTTTCAACAAATATTGTGGATCCGAGCGCAGAGAATGCATTTGATACATGGGCCCCTCTTTCCCACCCACAATGCCAACCACTAACCCTCTCCGACTCGGCACAAAATCGCTTTCTCACGCACTTTTCAATGTTAAAAAATTACTTTAAGTGTGAGGAGCAATTCATTGTTCGGTCAGCAAATAATTTTCCAGCCAGCTGTGGCTTAGCGAGTTCAGCCGCTAGCTTTGCGGCGCTAACACGTGCGGCAATTGAAGCCATGGCGGAAACCCCTATTTCAGCAAAAGAAAAAACCACCTTGGCCCGCTTGGGCTCAGGTTCCGCGTGTCGTTCTTTGCTTGGACCATGGGTTGTTTGGGACTTAGAGAACGTTTACGCCATTGACTTACCCTACCCTGAACTCTTACATCACGTTATTGTCGTTGAAGAACAAGAAAAAACGCTGCGCTCTAGTGATGCGCATCGACTAGTCATGAGTAGCCCGCATTTTAAAGGTCGCCCTGAACGCGCTATCGCCCGCAAAACACAACTCATTGAATCTCTGTGCGAGCAAAACTGGCGTGCTGCGTTTGAGATTGTCTGGGATGAATTCCAAGATATGCATGAACTCTTCCATACCGCTAGCACGCCATTTCGCTATCTTAGCGACAAAAGCCAGCATGTTCTCGACCATTTTCAGGACGTTTGGAAAAAACATGATGATGGCCCCTTGGTGACTATGGATGCGGGCCCAAATATACATGTTCTGTTCCGACCAGACCAAACGCAGTTAGCTGAGAAAACACTCGCACCGTTAAGGGAGGTATATCATGTCATTTGATTTCACCACGACCACGCATGGCAAATGGATTTTAGCCGGTGAACACGCCGTATTGCGTGGCTGCCCCGCTTTAGTGTTCCCTGTGCGTAGCTGTTCATTGCAACTGTCCATACAAAAAAGTGACACGCTGGCCTTAACCGGCGCAAACGGCATACAAGAAGCTGTTAACAAGGTCATCCAGCGCGCACTCGAGTTACTCGACAAACCTGAATCCGAGCTCACTGGCCAGCTTGAAATACAAAACACCATTCCTGTTGGCTGCGGTATGGGCGCGTCAGCGGCATTATGTGTGGCGATTGGTCGCTGGATGCACTGGTTGGGCTGGTTACATGAACACGATTTATTCGAATTTGCCTGTGAATTAGAAAACCTCTTCCATGGCGAGAGCAGCGGCGCCGATGTGATGGTCGCGATGACTCAGCAAGGTATGTTATTTGCACGTCACGGCACCAGTGAACTCATCACGCTAAATTGGCAACCTATCTGGCTGCTAACGCACAGTGGCACACAAGGCAACACTGCAGAGTGTATTGCACGTGTAAAAGAATTACTGGCCTCTCAGCCACCATTGGGGCAACACATTGACGAATCCATGCGTAAAAGCGTGCAGTTAGCGCAAGCAGCCCTGCGATCAGATACCTCCGCTGGGCACGCACAACTTGCAGAAGCTATCAATCAAGCATCGGATTGTTTTCAAGCCTGGGGCTTAATCACGCCGACACTGGCAGAACACCAAGAGATGCTAAAACAACACGGCGCACTTGCCAGTAAACCCACGGGTTCAGGTGCTGGCGGATTTGTTCTCAGCTTATGGAAAAAAATGCCAGAGAATCTGCCGGTTACACCCATGGTGATATGATTTATCTTCAAAGTACGGTATAAAGAACGAATAACTTTGCACAAGACACGGATCACACCATGAAAAAACGTATGTTAATCATGATTATCTTTCTCGCGATACTATTCGGCGGGATTTTTAGCTATGACGCTTTCCGCGCGCATATGATGAAGCAATACTTTGCTAACTTCCACATGCCCGCACAAACGATTTCTACAACCGTCGCAAAAAATGTGACATGGGACAATCGCATTCCTGCCGTCGGCACCTTGGTCGCCGTTAATGGCGTCAACGTTAACCCTCAGGTTGAAGGGCAGATTGTCAAAATCACCTTCAAATCAGGTCAAATCGTGCCACAAGGCAAACCGCTTGTCATGTTAGATTCTCGCTTAGACCAAGCCGATCTCGCCAACTATCAAGCACAACTCACACTGGCAAAAATTGATTACGAACGTAATGCTAAATTATTAAAAAGCAGCGCCGCATCTCAATCAACAGTTGATACATCCATGGCAACCTTAAGAGAAACCCAGGCCAAGGTCGATTACTATAAAACACTCGTTGACTATAAAACGATTCGTGCACCATTTGATGGAAAGATGGGGTTAATGTCAGCTAATGTCGGACAGTATCTAAGAAAAGGTGACAGCATCGGCAGCTTACAGGCCCTAGACCCGTTGTACGTGAACTTCGGTTTGCCCGAACAAGATGTCAGCCGCGTAAAGGTCGGTAATAAAGTCGCCCTCACGACAGATGCTTTTCCTAAGCAAGTATTTAAAGGACAAGTGAATGCGATAAACGCCTTGGTTGATCAAACCACGCGGAATATTAAGGTACAAGCAAAAATCCCTAATCCTATGCGTGTGCTCTACCCTGGTATGTTTGTCAACGTCAGCTTGCAGCTACCTAACTCGCAAAACTTCTTAACGGTGCCGCAAACTGCTGTCGCGTACAGCTTGTACGGTAACTCTGTTTATAAAGTCGTTGATGACCCTAAAACAAAACAAAAAATTGCAAAGCAAGTCTTTGTTAAGTTGGGGGAACAACGTGGCCTGGATGTTGCCATCCTTAAAGGGATAGCAGCAGGTGATGTGGTCGTCACATCAGGTCAATTGAAATTACACAATGGTAGCCCTGTGGCTATCAATAATAGCATTAAGCTAAACAGTACGAGTTTGCCAAATGGCTAAATTTACCGATATCTATATTAAACGTCCGGTGCTGGCCAGTGTGATCAGCTTGCTGATCCTATTATTAGGGTTCAAATCATTGAGCTCGCTCGGCGTACGCCAATATCCCAAAATGGAAAACACCGTGATTCAGGTGAACACCAGCTATCCTGGGGCCAGTGCTGCATTGGTGCAAGGATTTATCACCACACAAATCGAACAATCTGTGGCAAGTGCTGACGGTATTGATTACCTCACCTCGTCAAGCACACAAGGCAGCAGCAGTATCTCTGCTTACATTAAATTAGGCTTTGATCCAGACAAAGCGTTTACCGATATCATGAGTAAAGTTGCCAGTGTCACCAATAATTTACCCAAAGCCAGTGAACAACCCGTCATTGAAAAAAATACAGGGTCGCAAATCGCGCTAATGTATATTGGTTTCTCTTCCAAAGATTTATCGCAAGCCCAGGTGAATGATTACCTTGTGCGCGTGGTTCAACCAAAATTAGAAACCGTAGAAGGTGTTTCTGAAGCAGACATTCTTGGTAGCCATCAATTTGCGATGCGTATTTGGTTAAACCCTCAACGTATGGCCGCACTCGGTGTGAACCCACAAGAAGTGAATGATGCCCTCCTGAAAAATAACTTCCAATCTGCTGCCGGTGAAACCAAAGGCATGTACGTTGCGTATAATATTCGTGCTAGCACTGATTTACATACAGCAAAAGAATTTCAGCAAATTGTTGTTAAACAAAATAATGGCACACTGGTACGCTTACAAGACGTTGCTAAAGTAGAACTCGGCGCCAGTTCGTACAGCAGTAATGTTCGATTTAATGGTAAGAACGGTGTGTTCGTTGCCATCACCGCGGTACCCTCTGCAAATCCATTATCTGTGATCAACCGCGTATTGAAGCTCTATCCAAAAATCAAAGATCATTTGCCCGACTCTATTAGCTCTAGTATTGGCTACGATGCCACTACCTATATTCGCGACTCTATCCACGAAGTGATGACCACCATTCTTGAGGCCGCGCTGATTGTGATTTTGGTGATTTTCATGTTCTTAGGATCATTCCGCTCAGTATTGATTCCTGTCGTGACGATCCCTTTATCTTTGATTGGTGTCTGCACGCTGATGCTCGCGCTCAACTACACTTTAAACCTATTAACCTTGTTAGCCATGGTGCTCGCCATTGGGCTGGTAGTCGATGATGCCATTGTCGTGGTAGAAAATGTCTATCGTCACATTGAAGAAGGTCATAAACCCTACGAAGCCGCCCTACTCGGTGCGCGTGAGATTGCGGTGCCTGTTATTTCTATGACAATTACACTTGCCGCGGTATACGCGCCCATTGGCTTCATGGGCGGGATTACGGGTATTCTTTTCAAAGAGTTTGCCTTTACCTTAGCGCTCAGTGTGATCATCTCGGGTATCATCGCATTAACCCTCTCACCGATGCTTTGTTCCAAATTACTCTCGCACGAAATTGGCGAAGGTAAATTGGTTAAATTAATCGATTCCACTTTCGCTCGCTTGAGAGCCCGCTATGAAAAAGTGCTCGCCGGCACCCTAGCCTGCCGCCCAGCCATTGTCTTAATGGCGATTGTCGTTATTTGCAGCTGCTTCTTTTTGTTTGCAAACACTAAATCAGAAATGGCCCCACAAGAAGATGAAGGCGCGCTCTTCTTCTTAGGTACTGGCCCGCAGTATGCGAACATCTCTTATACTTCCGCCTTTACTGAGCAGATTCATAAAATCATTCGTTCATTCAAAGAAACCGATCAAGACTTTATTGTCGCTGGTTCTAATGGTGCAAATACGTCGTTTGGTGGGATGATCTTAAAACCGTGGAGCCAACGAAAACGCACAGCCATGCAAATATTCCCGGAATTCAAAAACAAATTAAATGCAGTTTCAGGCTTACAAACCATTGCCATTCAACCCCCGTCATTACCCGTCAGTGGTAGTGCTGTGCCTATCCAAGTCGTGATTCACGCCACCGATGGCTATAAACCCATGTATGAATATTCACAAAAACTCATGCAAGCTGCGCAAGCTAGCGGGAAGTTCTTATTTATTCAGAATTCGTTGATGTATAACCAACCGCAAATTGACATTGCTATCGATCGCGCAAAAGTCGCGTTAATGGGCTTAAATATGCAATCTGTCGGTGCAGCACTGGCAAATAGTTTAGGTGGTAACTACACCAACTGGTTTAGTATCGCAGGTCGGAGTTACAAGGTGATCCAACAGGTCCCTCGACTATATCGCATGACACCTGAAAAGCTTAAACACATCTATGTAAAAGCTGACAATGGCAACATGGTACCGCTATCCACTGTTGTACACTTATCGCATTCTGTGCAGCCGAATAATTTATCACGCTTCCAACAGTTAAATTCTGCCACGTTACAAGGTGCACCGATGCCAGGCATTAGCTTGGGCGAAGCCATTAAATTCTTGCAAGATAAAGCCGCTGACATCTTACCGAACTCCTATTCTGTGGGTTATGCTGGGCAAACACGTCAATACATTCAAGAAGGTAATGCACTGATGATCACCTTCTTCTTTGCCATTATTATTATTTTCTTAGTGCTTGCGGCCCAGTTCGAAAGTTATCGCGACCCATTTATTGTCCTTATTACGGTGCCCATGTCGATTTGTGGGGCATTGATCCCGTTAAATCTGGGCGCCGCGACTATCAACATATACACCCAGATTGGCTTGGTAACCTTGATCGGTTTAATCAGTAAACATGGGATTCTGCTGGTGGAATTTGCGAATCAATTACAGGTGGAAGAAAATCTAAGCCCCATGGAAGCCATTAAAAAGTCTGCGGCCATTCGTTTACGCCCAGTCTTAATGACCACCGCTGCGATGATTCTAGGTGTCTTCCCGTTGATTATCGCCACGGGTGCTGGCGCAGTGAGCCGTTTCGATATCGGCATCGTGATTGCATCAGGTATGGCTATTGGTACTTGTTTCACCCTCTTCGTGGTGCCAACGATGTACTCGTTAATTGCGAGTGATAAGCGGCAAACAGCCCCCGCGGTAGATGTGTCTGAATAAAAGCTGCGACAGCTTGGATAGTCTCGCCCTCATTTAACCCTAAGCATGCTTCTGCTTGCGCGCATAATGCTGCAAATGGTAAGGCTTGTTGGAACAATGGTAGCAGCTGCGCTTCTGTTTTTGTTAGCGCTTGAAAATAGGTTTCCATGTTTTGTCGCCAAACCAAGGTATGTTGTAATGCGCCGCGTTCGCCCTGCTCACCTTGCCACATCGTGCCAACCGGCCAATGGTGTGCGAGAACATGCACATGCTCGGCAAAACAAAACTTTGCCGCTGGCCATGTTGTTTCATTCAGTTGCTGCAAGTGCTCCATGCTTAAGAGCAATTGATCCTTGGCCAGAAAAGATTGCACCATTGCCCATTCAAAGGTGGCCATATCTACTAATAACCCTGCTTGCGATAAAGCAAGGTTCTCTTGCAAAAACTGCGGAAACTCCGCACCAAAATCTTGCACAGAGAAAGATGTTGATGGATGCGCATCAATATAAGCACGCGACACAGCATCCCAGTCGTCACATAACTGTGAGGTCATGTCGAAATCATCTTCTAAGACTTCTTGTAATCGTAGCACATACGCATCTTTGTAAATGGCTAGGCGCACATCTCGGGGAGATTGATCACTGTCGGTGATAGCAGGATGAATACTTTGATCACCATCGGTAACCCAGTTTAGGAAATGATGTTGTAAGTCTTTTAACATGAGCCTGTTTCTCATTTAAAACAAAATAAATTCTGCAGGAGATCCCGCATCAAGCCCGGGGTGACAAGCAGCAGCAATCTCCTTCGCCATCGTTAACTCCGCCATCAACACATCAAATTCTGGGATGTCATCATCACGCTCAATCATTGTCGACACATCCCCAAAACGCTGTACGGCCTTGCGATATAAGTCCCAAACCGGATCACACACCGGGTGATCATGTGTGTCGATTAAATGCGTTTCTAAATTGGTATGCCCTGCCAAATGAAATTGTTGCACGCGATCGACAGGCACTGCATTTAAGTACGTCTCTGCATCAAAGCCGTGATTAAATGCGCTCACGTAAATATTATTAATATCTAACAGCATCAAACAGTCCGCTTGCTTTGTAACGTTAATGAAAAATTCCCATTCCGGCACCGCAGATTGTGCATAGGTCACATAACTCGACACGTTTTCTAATAGGATTTGGCGCCCTAAATAATCTTGCACCTGCTTCACACGATCAACCACATGTTGTAAGGCTTCTTCGGTATATGGCAAAGGCATAAGATCATGCGCGTTTTTACCTTGCACACCTGTCCAGCATAAATGATCAGAAATCCACGCAGGTTCAACACGCTGAGTTAAGGCTTTTAACTGTTTTAAATAATCAGTATTTAAGGGATCCATACTGCCGATCGACAAGGAGACACCATGCATCACAATGGGATAATGGGCACGAATTTGATCGAGCACCCACAGCGGTTTACCGCCTGGCACTAAATAATTTTCGGTGAGGACTTCAAACCAATCGACTGGCGGCTGGTTTTCTAAGACGTAATCGTAATGAGGTGTTCTGAGCCCCAGCCCAAAACCTAAGTAAGGATAAGTCATACAAAAAACCCGCACGACATAACATCGCGCGGGTTATTCACTGCGTTTACTAGCACTTACAGTTTTTTTTGCTTTTACAAGCATTTTTTCCTTTACAGGCATGCTTACCTTTACAAGCATTCATACCTTTACAAGCATTTTTTCCTTTGCACGCATGCTTACCTTTACAAGCATTCATACCCTTACAGGCATGACTTGCACCGGCTGTTTTCACAGCAGGTGTTGCTGCTGCAGGCGTTGCATCCGTATCATGTGAAGTAAACATCGAACAGCCAGAGAGAACTAACGCCCCTGCAGCAACTGCTAACAAAGCACCATTTTTAATAGACATACATTGACTCCTAAGTTGAGATTAATACGTTCTGCCACCACCCGCGTGACGCTGCGCGGCGCCAACGGATCGAACAGACTGAGAAAACGACGTGAGGTAAGGTAACAACACCAAAATCACGCCCAAAAGAAACAAAAATACGACTTGCGACAAACGCACTTGCATGGGATTACGACGATGCTCTACCCATTGCACCAAGGTTCCCACCAAAAAGGCCGCACCAATCACGTAACACACTAAGTTAAATACATTAGAAAATTCTTTAATGGGTTGTAGCAAACCATCCGCCACACTACCAAGACTACCCGCAACCGCAACACCGGCTAAACTCAGCCCAACAAGGGTAAATCCAATTGACCAAAAACGATTCATTTTCAACTCCTTATGATATAGTCGGATCATCTTAGCAAAGGCTACTCAGATTGTAAAAATTCGAACTTATGTTTTAAGTTTGAGCAGCCCTATTCCGTATGTTAGAATCATTTCAATTAAATAAAACCTACAATATGGGAGACAAGCACTTTGCCAATCGATGACAGTGATGATACGCCGTTGGGTCGATATTTTTCTTCCATGTCTACCTTGTCTGCGCAAGCACAAGATTTTTTTGAAGCAATGAAAGAACATCCCCTCCCTCATTTGTATGGCAGACAATCGCCTTTATTGCACGCTACGATTCGCAAGCAACCAGAATTGCTCGCATTTATTTATCATACCTACGCAGATCATTTAACACCAAAAAACAGAATTCGTTTAGCTGCACTCTGCGATCAAAAACAAGAAAAAGAGGGGATTACCAAAGAAGAAAAAAGAAAGGTGGAAGAAAAAGCAACCCGTAAAGAAGAGGCAAAAGCCAATCTTAACGAAGCTATCAATGCTTATATAACAGAACGAACAGAAGAACCGGAATACAAATGGAGACTCTCATTCTTTGGCAGAGGAAAAATAAGTAAAAAGCTATTTGGATACTCAAAAGACGATAAACTCAATGCAGCCAAGGCATTGTTAGATGCACTCCAGCATGACACCGTCCCTAATAATCAGCATATAAACGCACTGAATAATGGCAAGCTTAAACATGTCTATCATCAGTTTTGCACATTCAAGGCGACGCCTTTTTAACTTGACTCCGCCCTTCAAATCAGGTTTCATAGCAGCATGGATTTCGCAGCATACAGGCAGTTTACGCAGCAGCAACTCTTTGAGGTGCATGGCCATCGCCTATGCCCCTGGAGCGAAGAAACGATTGCCAGCCTGAATGCCCCGCAAGCTTGGCATCCAGACAATCCTAACGGCCATGGTGTTGTCCTCATCCACGGTTTATTTGAATCCCCCTATCACATGCGAGCCATCGGCGACTGGTTTTGCCAGCAAGGCTATTTGGTCCACAGCGTATTGCTACCCGGTCATGGTACACAACCGGATGATCTTATCGATATGGAATATGACGCGTGGATTGAAGCGTCGCAATTCGTGATTGATCTCACACAAGCCCAAGTCGATCAGCTCATTGTTTGCGGCCATTCTACCGGTGGCTTATTAGCGATTTATCATGCGCTGCGTAACCCGAGCATCGATCGTTTAGTTTTATCTGCCCCTTGTCTGAAAGTCGCCTCGCGTTTTGCTGGGCTAGCACCGATGATGCAGGGTTTAAGTGAATTATTTCCGCGTTTGCAATGGCTATCACGCAAAGAAGAAAATGATGTCACAAAATATCAATCCGTTGCGACCAATGCCGTGGTACAACTGCAACATCTCATGAAAATCGTCAGCAGTGATTTACAACACGCCACGCGCGAATGGCCAATGATGGTATTAGCCTCTGCGCAAGACACCACGGTATCCTCAGCTGCCGTGTTGGATTTTTTCCAGCAATTTGCCGATGATAACAGCCGCCTACTCTATTACAGCAAACACCTAACCCATTTACTACACGATACCCGCATCCATGTGGTGCAATCGACCGGAACCGTACACCCGAGCCTGTTACGCTCACCAGACGACCCCCATTATGGTGCCGACGGTGAAATGCCTGAATATAACCCAAAATTTTCCCATTTGACGGCGGCTTTGCAGGATTTTCTCACCAGGTAAAAATCACTCAAAGGTGTACTTTAGACTTGACACATCTGATACAATATCCAGATGAGAAAATCGAAGCTATTAGTTAATTTAAAACGTACCTGGATCCCGCTGACCAGCCTGCTCATTCTGATGCTAGGCAGCAGCTTCTTGATCACCTTAACCGTGCTGCGCCTCAGAGGCATGCATGCCCCCTCTCTGATGATTGGTGCGATGACGGCGGTACTCTATGCGGGCTCTGCCGCTGGCTCCTTCCGGGCTGAACCCTTCATCGCGCGCGTCAAACACGTTCGTGCTTTCGCGACCTTTGCTTCCATCTTTTCGATTACTTGTTTGCTACAAGGTTTATGGCTCAATCCCTGGTTCTGGCTGGTTTTGCGTTTTTTAAATGGTTATGCCATCGCCGGTTTATTTATTGTGATTGAAAGCTGGTTGCTCGCCAAAAGCACTGCAAAAACCCGTGGCGCCATTTTATCTTTGTATATGATTGCTTTGTATTGCGCGCAATCTGCAGGACAGTTTTTTATTAATCTGAAGCACCTAAACTCACTACAACCTTTCGTTATTATTGGTGTGCTAACAGCTCTTGCGGTCTTGCCATTAGCCATGGGCAAAGTACGCATGCCTCATATCGAAGCACCTAGCACCTTAGACTTTAAAAAACTCTATAAAAAAGCTGCCTCTGGTATGGTCGGGGCATTATGCGGTGGCTTGATTCAAAGTAGTATGTACGGGTTGCTACCGTTGTATCTTAGGCAACAACACTATCCCTTGAAAGAAGTCAGTTACATGATGGCACTGACGATTTTTGGTGGTATGTGTTTACAATATCCCATGGGGCGTTTGTCCGATGTGATTGAACGCCGTTTTGTGTTGGCACTAATTTGTTTTGCCAGCATTTTAATTTGCACACAAATTATTTTAGCGCACCATTTATTAATTTGGATGTGTGTTGCCTTGTTTGTTTTAGGCGGCCTAACATTTACCGTATACCCCATTAGTATCAGTTATGGTTGTGATGCATTGTCGCGTCGCGATATTGTTGCCGGCACGCAAGGCTTATTATTGGCATACAGCATTGGTGCCATGGTTGGCCCCATCGTATCACCGCTATTTATGGATTTATTCGGTAGCGCCGGCTTATTTATTTACTTTATGATCATCTCCGGCCTATTAGGTGCTTTCTTGATGTGGCGCCGCACGCAGAAAACAGCCAAACCCCAAGACGAACCCTTTGTGCTGGTCCCCCAAACTACACCAATCTCGGCCGAGCTGGATCCGCGAATGGATGAAGAAGTCAAATAAATGAAACAATCTCACTTAAAAAATAGTTTAAAACGTACCTGGATCCCGCTGCTTAGTTTATTTATTTTAATGATAGGCAGCAGTTTTTTATTAACATTAACTGTTTTACGTCTTGGCCATATGCATGCACCTCCTATTTTGATCGGCAGCATGACCGCTGCTTTATATGCAGGGCTAGCGGCGGGATCATTTCAGGCAGAACCACTCATTGCGCGTGTTAACCATGTTCGTGCTTACACCACTTTTGTGTCTATTTTTTCTGTCACATGCTTATTACAAGGTCTTTTTGTTAATGCTTGGTTTTGGCTGTCCTTACGGTTTATCTGCGGCTTCTCGATTGCCGGTGCACTTATCGTTGTTGAAAGTTGGTTACTCGCAAAAAGCACCTTCAAAACCCGTGGCGTCATACTCTCTCTTTACATGATTTCACTCTATTGCGCGCAAAGCTTTGGACAACTTTTTATTAACACAAAGCAATTAAATAGCCTGCAACCTTTTGTTATTGTTGCACTGCTCTCTTCAATTTCATTGATACCGCTTGCAATAGGTAAAATGAATATGCCAAGAATCACTGCACATAGCTCGCTGAGCTTTAAAAAACTCTACCGCTTAGCCGCCTCGAGTATTGTCGCTGCTTTTTGTGGCGGATTAATGCAAAGCAGTATTAACGGACTGCTACCCTACTACCTTAAGCTACAAAAATACCCACTCAATGAAGTCAGTTACATGATGGCCATTACGCTTTTTGGCGGCATGTGTTTGCAATATCCGATGGGGCGTTTATCCGATATTGTGGAACGACGTTTGGTTTTAGCATTAATTTGTATTGCCAGCATTTTAATTTGTACTCAAGTCATCCTAACGCATCATATACTGATTTTAATGTATACATCCCTCTTTATATTAGGTGGACTCATCTTTACAATTTACCCTGTTAGTATTAGCTATGGCTGCGATGCACTATCACGACATGAGATCGTCGCAGGAACACAGGGACTATTATTAGCCTACAGCATCGGCGCTATGCTTGGCCCTATTCTATCGCCCTTTTTTATCACCCTCTTTGGTCCAGAAGGATTGTTCGTTTACTTTATCAGTATCTCTGGCTTACTGAGTGTGTATTTAATGTGGCGCCGTACCCAGAAAGTTGCCAACCCGCAAGACGAACCTTTTCTTGCTGTCACAGGCACCACCCCCATCTCCGCCGAGCTGGATCCGCGCTCGGATGAAGAAGCAATTTAGAGTCAACGGCCATTTATGTTGACATTTTGAACACATTGTGATATTGTGCCCAACATTATATCAATGGAGTCTTCTCAATGTCGCAAAATAATCAAACATCACGCGTTCCTTTTATCAAAGCCACCGCCACCCATTTTTGGCTGGGTTTACTGCCTAATATTTGGCGTGCGGTTTATGATACCGTGAGGGTACCGCTAACGAAGGAAGAAAAAGCAGCGGAACAAATGGATAGAGCTCAACGAAAAAAAGAGCTTGAAACAGATAATGCACCCCAACTATCAGCATCAACTGATTGGAATACCTTACTCTTCTTGAGTCGAGGATATCAAGCTAAACAATCATTGGCTAACGCCCCCATCCCCAAACGTCACGAATCCCATTGGCTGTGGCATGTGCTAGGCGGTATCGCATTTGGCTTACTACTTGGCGGGCTTACTGCGATCAGTTTTTCTACCCTGCTTCTTCCGGGTGCAGTTATTTTGACAGTTTTTATAGGTGGTGCAGGTTTGGCTGTCGGTGCGATTGATCCAGGTAGATTCACCTTCAACGCAATCTTGACCTGCTTACTTGCGCCCATTGGCCTTGCCCTTTCTGTGGGTGCCCTATTATTAGATGGACTCAACTTTTTAACCGGCGGCGTATGCCTCAAACTTATGGAAACACAAGCCTTAGCGCGTGCGGAAAAATATGACAATGGTTTCGCAAAATTCGCGGTGACTGTTGGCATGGGTGCGTTGGTCGCGCTAATTTCTGTGGGACTTGCGGCCTTTAATCTGCTAACGGCACCTGTCGCCTCAACAACTATTTCCTTAGATTCTCCTAGCAACGCAAAAATGCGTGTGCTTAACCAACACTTTGATAAGGTGTTTGGGGACGTGGAGCCAAAAGATCCTGATACAATATCCATGGATACGCTAGATTCTAGTGGGGAAAAAATTGGGTACGTATCTTTTAAAGAGAAGGGCTTACCAGAACCAACAAGTAATAGCGCGTCTCCTTATGCGTCCACGACTAATGATGGTGACGGTGTACCCAACGAGCATCACTCATCACCCATCTTATCACAGCCTCCCGTGGAATCAGGTGAGAAGCCTGCTGCTGCTGCTGCTGCTGCTGCTGCACCAGCATCTCACAGCACACTTACACCAACAAACCAGTAATAACCTCACACCACCCGTATCCGCCCCACTTGGTTTAACACAATCTGTTGAACCAATGCGGGGTGGTTGGTTTGCAAAGTAAACCGCCCATTCATTTGATGAAAATCCCCTGCCGGATAAACGCTAACTGAATGCTTTGCATCAAAGCCTCGCCAGCTAATATTTACGAGTCGTTTATGCAATCGCACCCAAGGCAAACAGCGTTTTTTAGCACACAGCACCCAACCGTTTTTCCAATTATTTTCTAATGGCGTTAATTGCATCGCTTGCTGCAACACACTCGCGTGTACTTGTGCGTTTTGTAGTGTTGTAATCAACTGTTGTGTCACGTGCTGCAAGGCATATTGCTTACGCGTATGTTGATATGTTTGTAGGGTGCATACAGTAAAAATGCTGATCATCGCTAAGGTGATCAGCAGTTCTAAGAAGGTGAAGCCTTTTTGATTTGAGTTCATGCATCAAAACTACCATCTATCCGGTGTGCATGTCTGCAGGTGAAGAACTCACCCTGTCATGCCGGCCACCGAGCCGGCTACTACTCACCAAAAACAATGTGTGGCTTTCGGTTAAGCAGTGCAAAAATATGGGCAATGCTTGCCAAGGTTAAGTTGGCTTTTGCATGGATGATGTTCGACACTTGCGTTGGGCTGGTGTCCAAGCGGCGCACCAATTCATTAAAACCGATCCCTTCTTCTTCCATATAAGAAGCCACAGCAGATGCAACATCGCTCTGAAGCCGTTCTAACAATTTTTTTTCACGCTTAGCTAATCGCTCAATTTGTTTGATTTCAGCTTTATCTAAACGTTTCTCTAAGTATGCATCAAAACTTTTGGTTTTCATGAGGTCTTCCCCAATTTATCTCTTAATCTCGCCAAATAACTTCTTGCCCGCTTGATATCCTGTGTCTGTGTTGATTTATCACCTGCGTGCAACAACACTATTTTCTTATCTGGTAAAAAAGTATAATAGACGCGAAAACCGTACCGCCTCTCTCGTAACTCAAACAATCCTGCACCTAAAGATCGACTATGTGGCAATCGCAAAGCGTTACCACAAAACTGCAGCAATTTAATTTCTTTTGCTAGCGATTTAAATGCTATCGCTTGCAAACTATCGAGCCACGCCTCTAACGTAGTATCCACATACTCAACACACCAGTAGCCGGACACAAACTTATCTTTGTTACGATTCATAATAGTACTATATAATGTATTGATCAAGTGACCCTTTATTATATTGACTAATGGGTGTGCATGTCTGTGGGGAAATTGCCAAATCAGTCGCACGACCGGGTACATGATGAAGAGCGGTGGCGGGGTGTTTTCCAAAGAAGCAGTTGCCAGAATGTGTAAACTGAAAATGTATCAAGAGCCTGGGAGGGTATTTCTTTCAAAAACCGTTCGAAGGCAGGGACAGCCTTCGGCGAGCGCCAGGGATGGCTTTATGCGTGTTTTTGAAAGGAATATCGGACCGGGCTTTCAATGTTTTTTGAGGTTCGACCGGCAGGAGATCCCGTATCAAGTGCGGGATGACAAGGTTGCTGCTAAAGCTTTCTGAATCTGCAACAAATCCTGATACGCCAACCGTTTATCCGCTGGGTTACGTAGCAAATACGCTGGATGGTAGGTAACAAACAATGGAATGCCAGTGTTCCTAAACGTATGCTCAATCTGTCGCATGCCGCTTAACGGTGTTGTTGTTTGCAATAAGTAATGCGCAGCCACACGCCCCACGGCAACAATGATTTTTGGTTGAATCAATTCAACTTGTTTTTCTAAGTAAGGCGTACACTGTGCAACTTCTTCCGGTGTTGGATCACGATTTTCTGGGGGGCGACATTTCAAAACATTCGCAATGTAAATCGTTTCTCGTGATAAACCGATAGATTTCAGCATGGCATCTAACAACTGCCCTGCTTTTCCGACAAACGGTTCACCTTGTTTATCCTCATAAAACCCAGGGGCTTCGCCGACGACTAATAAGTCTGCTGTCGGGTTGCCGACACCAAAGACTGTTTGTGTGCGTGTTTCACAGAGTGCGCAATCCTCACATTGTGAAACCTGCTCGGCTAAGGATGGCAGTGTTGTCTGTGTCATGGGTGCTGCTTGTTCCGGTACTGAGGTGACAGGCAGAGGCGTCGGTGCACCCCGCTCACGGTAACGTGTGATCCCCATCGCTGCTAAGTGATCTAACATCGTTTAACGTGTCCGATATTGCGGTTTGCAATGCGTTTCTTTCACTTTCCAAACACTGATGATGATCCCAATCAGATAAATAATGGGCATCACGACTAAGGCTTCGCGATAGGCGCTGGCTGCATAATGCGTGGCACCATTCACATGGATACCACCACTAGCTCTTAACATAAAGCCAACCAAGGGCTGGAATATCGTCGCACCAATGACGACTGCCATGTTATTAAAGCCCATCGCTGTACCCACAATGGCAGGTGGATTATTTTCTTTAACAACGGCAAATGTCAGTGATTGGCCACTAGCACCAACACCGAAGAAGAATAAGGCAATAAACACCATAGGGGTCAGTAACGGCAAAAACAAGATACTAGCCGTTGAAATCATCCCAATGGTACAGGCTAGAACCAGCAAACGTTTACGCTTACCAATGCGATCTGAGAGCCAGCCAATAAAAGGACTACCACACGCAATACCAATCCAAACCATGGCGATAGCGCTTGATGCGAGCGCTGGCGAAAAGAAATAAAGAGATTGCAGTGCTGACGCGCCCCACAAAGAAGCGAAGATGCTGACAGGTGTCCAGCAACAGAATGCATGGATGCTCACCCACCACGTTTGCGGGCGTTTAAACACTTTTTTTAGACATTTCCAGGTAGAGAGTTTACCGAGCATGCCTTCATGATGGTCACGCATGCCACGTGGGTGATCACGTACGCTTGCCCACAATATAAATGCTAAAATAAATCCAAAAATAGCAAGGTAGACCATCGTATGGCGCCAACCAACGGCATACACCGCGTAATGCACCGGCACCTCTCCGGCGATCGCGCCGACGGATCCCATTAATTGTGTGAGCCCAGCAATCAAAGCAAAGTAATGCGGTGGACACCAACGTGCAATCAGTAACAACACGCCAACAAAAGCAAAGGCGGAGCCAAAACCCATCATGAGGCGCGCAATAGATGCCAAGAGAATGCCGTCCGTAAAACTAAATAACAAGGCACCACTCGCACACACGATGATCATCACGCTCAGCAATAAGCGTGGGCCGTAGCGATCGAGCAAGAGCCCTGCGGGTATTTGCATGGGGGCGTAAGCATAGAAATAGAGAGAAGAAATGAAGCCAATGGCAGCGCCTTCAATAGCTAGGTCGTGCATGAGTTGATGCAACATCACACCGATGGAAACACGCAAGGTAAATTCGTAAAGGTAAAATAACGCAGCTAAGCCACAAACAAACAGTGCGAGCGCCGAGGGCCGACGTCGATTTCTAGTGCGCATAAAAAGTCCGGTTTCTTTCTTCAGATGGTCGATTAATTTACCGGAATTGAGGGGCTGAGGCAAGGGAGGTGTTTGTTTTGTGGGCAGTCTCTGGTAGGTCAATATACAACATAGCAAATCCCAGTCCGCTATTCCGCTATTCCTTTCTTCCTTTCAAAAAGACGCATCAAGTCATCCATGGCGCTCGATGCCGGCGCCTCCTGTCATTCCGGCCTTGAGCCGGAATCTCCTGATGGTATAACAGTTCTAGATGGAGACCCCGGGTCAAGCCCGGGGTGACAGAGGTAGATAGAAATCCCGCATCAAGTGCCGGATGACGGCGCGCTGAGCAACTATCTACCTATCGAATAATAGGTAAACCCTTGTAATGACATCTGCGAAGGTGAAAACAAATTACGTCCATCAAAAATCACTGGGCTATTCAGTTGTTGTTTAATGAGATCAAAATCTGGCGTTTTAAAGTGATCCCACTCGGTCACAATCACCAGCGCATCCGCACTTTGTAATGCGGCTTCTTTGCTATCACACAAAGTAACGCCGAGATTTAAACGTTCGGCCTCTTCCATCGCAACCGGATCGTAAGCTTGAATCCTTGCGCCAGCTTTTTGTAATTCAGCGATTAATACACGGCTCGATGCTTCACGCATGTCATCGGTATTCGGTTTAAATGATAAGCCCCATAACGCAAAGGTTTTTCCTTTGATGTCATTATCAAAGTGTTGCAAGATTTTTTTCATCAACACACGTTTTTGCGCATAGTTAACTGACTCGACTGCGTCTAACAGTTGTGGCTGATAATCATGAGATTTGGCCGTTGCAATCAAGGCTTTCACATCTTTCGGGAAGCATGAGCCACCATACCCACACCCTGGCGCAATAAATTTAGTGCCGATACGTTTATCAAAACCAATACCGTGGCGAACTTTCTCAATATCTGCATCGAGTAATTCGGCAATTTGGCTCAGTTCATTCATAAAGCTTATTTTGGTGGCTAACATCGCGTTTGCTGCGTACTTAGTGAGTTCAGCAGA
>BQJM01000017.1 GCA_021604705.1 marine bacterium B5-7
CACGTGCTATGGTTAGCATGAGATTCGGTAATAACTTGGGAAGACACAGACCTATGTCGAAGCCTAGGAAGGTACCTACAGCTGCACCAATGGCCGCGCCCGGAGCCATACCGGCTGGACCAAAGGCGAGAAAACCTGCTAGGGCACCGATTGATGCACCGACAGCAGCACCAATAGCTGCACTGAGTAAGGCGCCAGCCATACTGAGGCCTTTGCTGGTGAGTGCCTTAGTAGATGAAACGGTGGACAACGTAGAAGGTTCTCTATGCCATAAGCGTTGTGTAAGCGGGAAGTAATGGTTTTGCTGCGGTATTTCTGCGTTTGCTGCTGTTGCTGTTGCTGTTGCTGTTGCTGTTGGTGTTGGTGCCTCTACTTTTTTCAAGGCATTTATATGCGTTGCTGCCCAGTCAACGAAATCTTTATGTAGCGATTTATTTGTTTGTTCTGGTAAATGCTCGCCGGTATCCATGGATAATGCTGAGAAGGTGCCCTCTTTTCTTGTCGTAGTGGCGAGCACAGCAGTAGGTTGTTGCGCCTCACCAAGCTTTGCTAACAACGCCACTGTATTCTCAGCCTGATGTAGCGTGGCATCATCATGATCGGTTTTTGTGAGCACCAGGACGATGGAGGCTAAGGGGGCTTCCCTTATAGTCAGACTATGCCAGTACCGGTAGCTTTTAACGGCCTCTTCCTCTGATTGGGTTGCATCGATGTGAAGTAAGTTTAGGTGTGCACCACGGACATACGCAGGCAGCAGAGAGCGATAACACTCTTGTCCGGCGGTATCCCAGAGCTTTAGTTTGGTGCGCTTGTCTTCAGAGCTTGCTGTATGAAAAGTTGAGCCAATTGTCGCTTCACGGCCTGTACTGTACACGTTCTGCATGAGCCGAACAGCGATACTTGTTTTACCACTTCCTTCGTCGCCGACGGATACGATCTTATATGCGGTGGGTTGTTCTGTACTTCTAGTCATGAGCATCGCGCCTGTCGGTTGTTATCATGCCGTTCAGTGTATAGGTTGCTTAAAAAAAATGCAACCATGCTAACCATTTTTTTTCTGGGAGAGGGGTATCCATCTTTCTAGGGGCAACTGGCTATTATGTCCTTATTTGGTACAATTCGGCCTCAATAATAAATAAACAACAATAACAGGGGAAAACAGATGCCACCTAAAATGACTCAATATATGCAAGCTGAACTTGATCGAGAGCCTGCTGTGCGTCGTGAGGCGCTTGCCAGTAAAAATTTTTTCCCGCTATACGATATTACAAATGACCTTCGTAAAGAATTACAGGCGCGGAATGCCCCAGAGGTCTCGGTGACAGATAAAATACGAGTTTATTATTCTCATGCAATAGCATGTCGTGCTTTGCGATACCAAGTAAAGGGTACGAAAAGGCAGAAAGAAAAGTATCACAATGAGGCGGAGGCGAGTTTAAAACGCATTTTAGCACTTCGTCCTGGCGACTTACGTGCTACCTGTTCCTTAGGTGCATTGGCGTACGATCAATGGCGAAAAGAAAAGTTTCGTGAAGAAACAGACAGTTTTAAAGAAGCAGCACAGTATTTTCAAACAGTAATGCAAGCGGAATCTGCTCCTGATTTATCTGATGATGATAAAGGGCAGGTGGTGCGGGCTAAAAATGCTTATACTGAGATGTGTGGTTATGCCGGTGCAGTGTCACAAAGTCTTTTAGATGTCTTATCTGGGCCAGGCATTTTAGCGAAAGTGACGAAGGCATTTTGTGATAGATTAATAACAGACTTATTAGAGGATGGTTCAGCTATGTCTGATGCAGGCTCTCCAGTCAGTGTGGATGCGACGGCAAGCACAACAACCATGGGGAGTGTTGGAGCACCGAGTCCAGACTCAGTTGCTAGCTCGGGCTCAGTGGGTAATGGCGAGCAACGTGGTGTAAAACGGAATGCACCTGAAGATGCAGAGAGTGCCGCAGAGAGAGCTAAAGTGCCTCGTTATGGCTTACGTTCTTCCCGGCGTTAAATGCCCCCAGCGCCAGAATTGGCGTAAACATATACATGGTGGCATAAACAAGCAACATTTGGCATAAATGGCGCAAATAGACTATAATCTGGCGTAAATGGCATAAATGGGGTACGTGATGTCCACACCGGATAAACAAACAGTTAGCGATGCAGTGCTTAGTGTCTTGCGAGGCATGCCCGAAGGCCGTGGCGTCAAGATCGCTGAGATTGAGGCCGAGCTCTCGGTGCTTGTGTCGCGTCGTACTTTGCAGCGGCGTCTTGATAATCTTATTACGGACAAGCAAATTGTTCGTGTCGGTGAAAAAAATGGGGCGCGATATCAATTAGCATCTGCTGTGCAGGCGATTGCACTGTCAGCAGAAGCGACAGCATGCAAACGCCAAGTACAACAGCCTATTCAGCAACGACATCCTGTTGCGTATCACCGACAATTTCTTGATGACTATCAGCCAAATGCCACATTTTATTTACCTGAGGTAACTCGAAAAGAACTGCATGCAATCGGCCAAACATTTTCACAAACTTTAGCGCCGGGTACGTTTTTAAAACGGATACTACATCGTTTATTGATTGATTTGTCATGGAACTCTAGTCGCTTAGAGGGCAACACTTACTCGTTACTGGATACCGAACGGCTTATTCATTTTGGTGCGGAAGCAGAAGGGAAACAAGCATTTGAAGCGCAAATGATTCTAAATCATAAAGATGCAATTGAATTCATGTTAGAGGTTGCAGACAAAAAAGTTTTTCAGCCTAATATTGTGATGAATATTCATGCGTTGCTTTCCAATAACCTGTTATCAAACCCTATGGCACGTGGGCAATTACGCCATATTCCTGTTGGCATACAAAAAACAGTGTATTCACCACCGGAGGTTCCGCAGGTCATTGAAGATTGTTTTCAAAAAATATTAGAGAAAGCAGCTAAAATTCATGACCCATTTGAGCAAGCCTTTTTTTGTATGGTGCAACTACCGTATTTACAACCGTTTGAAGATGTGAATAAACGAGTATCTCGTCTCGTTGCGAATTTACCGTTAATTAAGCATAACTTGTTGCCGTTGTCTTTTGCTGATGTACCAAAAGACGATTACATCAGCGGCATGCTGGCGGTGTATGAATTAAATGACGTAAGTTTGTTGCGCGATGTGTTCATTTGGGCGTATCAGCGTTCGGCACAACAGTATCAGGTTGTTCAGGAAACCCTAGGTGAGCCAGATTTATTGCAACTTCGCTTTCGCGAAGCATTAACGGCAGTTGTTCAACATATTATAAGCAATGACATCCGAAGCGCAGCTATCCCTGCTGCGGTGCAAGCATGGGCTGATGAACATATTCAGGAAGCAGAGAAAGCTGCATTTGTACGCATGGCTGAACGTGAAATCGCGAGTTTACATGAGGGTAATATCGCAGTGCATCGGATTTCACATGCAGCATTTATCGCTTGGCAGGGGCAACGGTGAGAGGCGTTTTACTGTCATCCTAAAACTGTCGTGCAGGGTACCATGCTCCGATCAAACCCCGCCCCAAGCATTAAGCTGTTTCTTTAGGGTGTCTCTTAATCGGGCGGCTGGTGCTGGCTTGTCGGTCATCGGTATCTCTTCAGTAGCAGTGGGCGTTGTTTTCGTGCGTAGCAGTCTCATCGAATAAAAATTTGCATTATGTTTTGACGGTGCTTTCGTCTCGCAATGCAGGGTTCTATCCCCCAGACTTTGCGTGATGTATTCGGTGCTATCGCTTGGTTGACAAGCCCCCACGACTTCATCATCACTGGCTTGAATTAAAAGTATATCGTCTTTGCTGATGGACTTTAGTTTTTTCATTGTATTGAGTTCGAAGCTGCGATCTATTTTTTTTAGTGTGTAGCACGCTAACCACATCATCATGAGTAGGGGTGCGGTTAATAAGGCAAGTAGCGAGAGGCCTAAGGTGATCCCTATTGCCGCGCTCCATGCGTGTGCGCGATTTTTTCGGTAAAATTGCATGCGTACAAGATATTTTGAAAGATTATAAAGAAGGGGAAAGCCCTGTTTAACTAAGGTATCGAGATCTGAAAAAGATCGATCCACGATTAAACGAATATTATCTGTTGTCTTATTTCCTTTTAATTGAGCCACTGCGCTTGTTGCGATGTAGCCCCCTAATGAGTGACCGTAAAATACCGTTAATGTCTTGTCTTTAATCCACTGATTTTCTCTTGCCATTTGATAGATCGTGACCGCAGGGTTGACGAGTTTTTTTTCATGGTCTATGTGCTGCTTATTTTCGTAAGCGGCTTTACTGACTTCCCGGCTGCCGACACGTTGTAATGCCTCGGTCGGTTCAAAGCCAGCTACGGTGTGGTAAAAATCTGTGATGTATCCATTGGCATCAAAGTAGGAAGGGGAGGTAGTCGAGGCCATTGCTGACTCTTCAACATAGCACCTAAAAAGTTTATGCGCTAAGTCTGCATCAAAGACAAAGATAGTGCCCTCTTTACTTTGGACAAGATAGCCTGTTACTTCTCCTCGTGCCTGAATAGGCTGTAGATCCTTGGCTGCTATTTTCATCTTATAACCGTAGGCGCGCAGGGTGTAATAACCTTGTTGTTTTGCTGCAGGTGCAAGAGAGCCAAGCCATGTTCCCTCTCGATCATAAATGTCGCTTAGTGATGATAATGCTTGACGTTCTCTGTTAAAAGCAAGTGTTCTTTGGCGGTGTCGATTAGGGTAGCTGTATATTAGTATTTGTTCGAAGTTCAATTTTTCGATCATGTCGGCTAGCAATCCATCTAAAATGCTGGGCGTGACTTGCTGATCTCGACCGGGACAGACAATGATGGTTTTTCCGCTGCGTGGATTGCTTAGTTTTTTTTGAATACGGTGTACGGCACCTTCTCCATTGGAGAGCATGGTTTTATTGTAGGTACATCCTCCTCGGACAGTGGCGATCATCTGCAATAAGTCTTCAGGCGCTTCGTGCGTGAATTGTCCGTACAAGAGAGAGGAAATAATGCGTCCAATCATAGATGATGCCTAGGCGTTTTCTGTGATGATAAAAAAACCCGGGACAAGCCCGGGGTGACAAGAAAATCCAGGGTTCAATCATCTTCCCAGTTAAGTGCGCCGCCCGCTTGGTATTCAATCACGCGGGTTTCGAAGAAGTTACGTTCCTTCTTCAGATCGAGCATTTCACTCATCCATGGGAATGGATTGCTTGCGCCAGGATACTGCTCTTCCAAGCCAATCTGTGCACAACGACGATTCGCAATAAATTGTAAGTACTCAGCAAACATGTCTGAATTCATGCCGAGGATACCGGTTGGCATCGTATCAATTGCATATTGATGTTCAAGTTCCACACCATCTTTAATTAACTGGATCATTTCTTGCTGGAATTTCTCCGTCCATAAATGGGGGTTTTCCGCTTTGATTTGGTTAATCACATCGATACCAAAGTTCATGTGCATAGATTCATCACGCAAAATATATTGGAATTGCTCTGATGTACCCACCATCTTATTACGACGACCCATCGACAAGATTTGTGTAAAGCCAACGTAGAAGAAAATCCCTTCAAAAATCACATAGAAGGCAATTAAGTCACGTAATAAACGTTGATCATCTTCCGGTGTGCCCGTATTAAATGTCGGATCGCCCAGGCTTTGCGTAAACTCTAGTGCCCATACCGCTTTACGTGCGACAGACGGTAATTCACGATACATGTTAAAGACTTCCGCTTCATCCATGCCCAAGCTTTCAATGATGTATTGATAAGCATGGGTATGTAGCGCTTCTTCAAACGCTTGACGCAATAGATATTGACGGCACTCAGGGTTGGTGATGTGACGATATACTGCTAATACTAGGTTATTGGCCACCAATGAATCGGCTGTTGAAAAGAAACCGAGGTTACGTTTCACAATCATGCGCTCTGCATCACTCAATCCATTCGGATCTTTCCATAAAGCAACGTCAGCAGACATGTTGATTTCATTCGGCATCCAATGGTTTGCGCAACCATCAAGATATTTTTGCCATGCCCATTCGTATTTGAATGGTACGAGCTGATTAAGATCAGCATGGCAGTTAATGATCTTCTTGTCGTCTACACGAATTCGTGCAGCACCCATTTCAATCGTTTCTAAACCGGTGGCACCCGCAGTGGGTTTGGGTCCTTGGCCGCCAATACCTTGGCCGCCGTCTTCACCACCATCATCATCTTCATTTTTTAGATGTTGCGCAGCTACTTGTGCAGCGGGTGCATCTGTAGCGGTTTCATCCCAACTTAATAAACTCATTCATATTCTCCTTTGTTCCTGGTGCCGTTATTGGCAAGCTTCGCAATCGGGATCATCAATCGAACACGCTTTGGGTGCACCTGATTGCACGGCATTTAAAGCGCCCGTGGTGATCGTGGATTTCTCGGCATTGGTGGCACCCATGCTACGTAAATAATAGGTGGTTTTCAAACCGCGTAGCCATGCCATGCGATAAGTCACATCTAGTTTTTTACCCGAAGGTTTTGCCATGTAAATATTTAAAGACTGTGCTTGGTCTAACCATTTTTGACGGCGAGACGCGGCGTCAATCAACCAACGTGGTTCGACTTCGAAAGCTGTTGCATAACGTTCTTTTAGATCAGCAGGGATGCGATCGATGTGTTGTACGCTACCATCAAAGTATTTCAAATCGTTAACCATGACGTTATCCCACATGTTTAACGCTTTTAATTCGTTAACCAAATAAGGGTTAATCACGGTAAACTCACCGGACATATTCGATTTCACGAATAAATTTTGGTAAGTCGGTTCAATCGATTGTGATACACCACAAATATTGGAAATCGTGGCAGTCGGTGCAATCGCCATCACGTTGGAGTTACGCATACCTTGTTTTTTCACAAGTTTGCGTAATGTTTTCCAATCCATGGTGGTATCGGTGTTTTGCTCCAAGTATTTGCCACGAACTTTTGCGACAGCATCAATAGAGTCAATCGGTAGAATGCCTTGATCCCACAATGAACCTTTGTACGTGTCGTAAGCGCCACGTTCTTTGGCTAAATCAGAGGATGCTTTAATCGCATAATAGCTGATCATTTCCATCGACAGATCCGCAAAGTCTACTGCTGCATCAGAAGCATATGACAGTTTTTGCTTATATAAAGCATCTTGGAAGCCCATTAAACCTAAACCAATCGGGCGATGCTGCAAGTTAGAGTTTTTCGCTTGCGGTACGGTGTAGTAGTTAATGTTAATCACATTATCCAACATACGAATCGCTGTCTTGGTGGTTTTAGCGAGTTTTGCTTCATCCAAACCATTTTCAGTGACGTGTGCTGGTAAATTAATACTACCTAAGTTACACACCGCAATTTCATCTTTAGAGGTATTCAATGTGATCTCAGTACAGAGGTTTGAGCTATGAATCACACCGGTATGCTGTTGAGGTGAACGTAAGTTACACGGATCTTTGAATGTAACCCAGGGATGACCTGTTTCAAATAACATGGATAACATTTTACGCCACAACTTAACCGCAGAAAGTGTTTTGTAGTTGTTGATTTGGCCGCGTGCTGCTTTGGCTTCGTAAGAAACATAGGCTTTTTCAAACGCTTCACCATAAAGGTCGTGTAAATCAGGTGTTTCGTCAGGGGAGAAGAGTGTCCACTCTTTGTCTTCGAATACACGTTGCATGAATAAATCAGGTACCCAGTTTGCAGTATTCATGTCGTGTGTGCGGCGACGGTCATCCCCAGTGTTTTTACGTAGTTCCAAGAATTCTTCGACATCTAAATGCCAAGTTTCTAAGTAACCAACCACAGCACCTTTACGTTTACCACCTTGGTTTACTGCAATGGCCGTGGCATCGGCCACATTCATGAAAGGTACAACACCTAAAGAATTACCGTTGGTACCAACAATGTGTGAGTTCATTGAGCGTACTGGTGTCCAATCGTTACCAACACCACCCGCGAATTTAGACAACATCGCATTATCCTGAATCGCGCCGAAAATGCCGTGTAAATCATCGGGAATGGTTGTTAAGAAACAACTTGATAATTGAGGGCGTAATGTACCGGCATTAAATAGGGTCGGGGTGGAACTCATGAAGTCGAAAGAACTAAGAAGTTCGTAGAACTCAATGGCACGTGCTTCACGATCATCTTCTTCAACCGCTAAGCCCATCGCAACACGCATAAAGAAGGCTTGGGGTAACTCAATGCGGTTGTTTTCGCGGTGCAAGAAATAACGATCGTAGAGTGTTTGTAGGCTTAAATACGTAAATTGACCATCACGTGTAGAATCTAATGCGTTGACGATTTTGTCTAAGTCAAAGGTCGCTAATTCTGGTGATAGCAATTTGTACTCGATACCTTTCTCAATGTACGCTCTGAAGTAGGTTGGATAGATCGTTGCCATTTCTTCCATGGTTGCACGGGGTGCAAGACCTAAGAAAGTTAATGTTTCAGTACGTAAATCATCCATCAATAAGCGAGATGCTGCGTACGTGTAATCAGGATTCTGTTCGACCATCGCACGTGCGCTCATGGTGAGGGCTTGCGCGACTTCTTTTTCACTGACGCCATCGTATAAATTAGAAAGTGTTTGCGTAAAGATCTCTTCTTCACTCACTTCCGTTAAACCGGTAGTGGCTTCAGCAATCACCGTACGCAAACGCGCTGTATCTAATGGGCGTTGTGTGCCATCGGCCGCGGTCACTTTTAAAGCTTTCTCTTGTGATTGTTCCGCTTGTTGGGCTTCTTCAGCAAGACGTGCTTGACGACGTTGTTCGCGATATAAAATATAGGACTCAGCAACTTTATGTGCTTTGATATCCATGAGTGCGTTTTGCACTTGATCTTGAATATATTCAATCTTTACTGTGGTGCCAGCCGGGAAATGACGCGCTACTTTGGTTTGTACGCGATCACACACCGTGGCGACTTGTGCGTGGATACGTTCAGAGGCGGCCGCAGTACCACCTTCAACAGCCAAAAAGGCTTTGGTGATGGCAACGCTGATTTTGCTCACATCGAATGGTACAACTGCACCATTGCGACGAAGCACGAGGTAGTCAGCCAAAGGCTGTTGTGTGGGGTGATCTGGGTCGATCATATCACCTGCCATGTCCGTTGTTGACGCGGACGCGAAAGCTGTAGAGACGATTTCTTCGCTCATAAGTTGCTCCTTGTTGTATGCCTTAAAAATCCTTTCCTTGGATCCACTCAACCTTCCTGGACATCTTGAGTGGGGCGCTGCTGGTAATTTGGGCAGTTTGAGCGACTTTTGGTCGCTGACCTACTACATATTGTGTTTCCAATAGCGTGAGTAACAAGATAGAGGGTCTCTCACAAAATTGCAAGATGAATAACTTGAGCAAAACCTGTGGGTAAGTTGTGTGAATTGTTCAAGCATTTGGGGGTAAAATTGATAATGCCTTGCAAATGAATGACTTACCGATTTGGGTTGTTTTTGCCAATGAAAACTAATTGACGGAAACTCGCCCCATCGGTGGTAATAAGTGATGCCTTATATGCCGGCTTGTTGAAAAGTACGCAAAGCCTTGGGCGCGATCTCTTTTCAAAAAACGTCGAAGGCAGGGATAGCCTTCGTCGAGCGCCAGGGATGGCAGTATCTGCGCTTTTTTGAAAAGAGATCGTGAGCTAGGCTTTTACAGGTTAATCAAATATGCGTTAGAATGCTTCTTTCTATATATCGATGAGACTTGTCATGAGTACGCCAACCGCTTTAGTTTTTACCGACAGTGCTGCCAAAAAAGTGCAGAGTTTGATTATCGAAGAAGAGAATCCTGCCTTGTGCCTGCGTGTCTATATCACGGGTGGCGGATGTTCAGGATTTCAGTATGGGTTTACATTTGATGAAGCCATTGCAGAAGATGATACTGTTGTTGAAAAAAATCTTGAAGAAGATAAGGTTAAGCTATTGGTCGATCCTATGAGCTTTCAATATTTAGTGGGTGCAGAAATCGATTACAAAGAAGATGTAAACGGTCAGCAATTTATTATCCGTAATCCTAATGCAAAAACATCGTGTGGTTGTGGGTCATCATTTTCTGTTTAAGCATAAATGCCACCCAACACAATCGGTTTGTTAGAGCCCGTAATTTGTGTGAGATCGACGGGTTCATTGCGCAAGGTTTTCTGTGCAAACCAAGCAAATGCCATGGCTTCAATCCAGTCAGGATCGTAGCCTAATTCTTCGATAGACTTTATCGAGTAATCCAAGCCCAAATCACGTAAGCGTTGCATCAATAGTGTATTGTGCGTGCCGCCGCCACAAACAAAAACCTCGGCTTTTTTAGGTCCAAATTGCTTGGCTGCTTGCACAATGCTTTTTGCGGTGAACTCAACCAAGGTAGCCTGAATGCTTTCGGGTGCTAAGTCTTTTTTCATGGTGTGCGCTTTTTTTTGTAACCAATCCATATGAAATGTTTCTCGCCCGCTGCTTTTCGGCGGTGCTTGTTGGAAATAAGGATCAGCCAACAGCGTAGAGAGCAGTGCTTCATCGACTTTTCCTGTTGCCGCCCATGCGCCCGAGTGATCGAAAGCTTTGTCCGTATGTTGCCGATACCATTGATCCATCAGCGTGTTGCCTGGGCCCGTATCAAATCCGCGAACGGGCTGTGATTGATCGGCAGGTAACACAGTGACATTCGCAATGCCACCAATGTTTAAGATAATGCGGTCAGTGACTTTATCGCGAAGTAAGTGCTCGTGAAACGCGGGCGCAAAGGGCGCGCCTTGTCCCCCTGCGGCAATGTCACGTCGACGAAAATCTGCAATCGTCGTGATGCCTGTTAGGGTTGCAATGACATTGGGATCGCCAATTTGTACGGTAAAGGGGATGTGTCCATTAGGGGCATGCCTGACCGTTTGTCCGTGACTGCCAATGGCCATGATATCTTTCGCGGTAATATCTGTCTTTTTTAAAAGAGAAAGGGCGGCTTTCGCAAAAGCACGTCCAGTTAGCACATCAGCTTCTGCTAAACGATTGAGTTCATCTTCGCCGGGTTGGCATAGCGCATGTAAGGCTTGTTGTAAATCTTCGGGCAAGGGTTCGCAGTGTGTCGCTAGCAGTGTCGGCTGCTCGGTTGCCAGATCGACCAATACCGCATCGATACCATCCATGCTGGTGCCGGACATAAGGCCTATAAAAAGTGCTGCCATGGTGTTGTAACCTTATCGCATTTGCTGCATTAACGTCGCACGCGTTTTCACAGTATCACCCATCAGAATGAAACCGTCCAGCTTGCCTTCTGCATTCGTATGTAAGAACTGAGCGTGGTGTGCTTTACCACTGGTCGACCATGTGCCGCCAGTACTAGGGGGATGCAAAATACAAACAGGGCAGAAGGGGGTTTTAATGACAATTGGCATCAGTGGCCATGTTACCGCAGTGGGTTCGCCGGTGAGCGTGGCGGCAAGTGCTTTCGCGCACACATTTGTTGGCATGACATACATGCGCAGTTGTTCATGCATTTCTGCGCAATCTCCCAATGCATAAACATGGGGTGCGGATGTTTCTAGTTGAGTATTAACAACAATACCTTGTTGGCAGGTGATACCCGCAGCGCTTGCTAGTTCGATGTTGGGGGTGAGCCCAACGGCGGATAAGACTAAATCTGTTTGTATCGCAGTTTGAAGCGCGCAGTGGATTTCGTAGCCGTTATCCCGCGGCGAAATGTTATCGACAGCGGAAGAAAACTGCCATTGAATGCCTTGTTGCGCACATGCCGCTGCAAATTGTGTGCCTAATGATGGAGGCAGCAGTTGTGCGAGTGGTGTTGCATCCATGCTGATGACCTTAATGTCGAATCCTGCGAGATGTAAGTCGTTGGCGAACTCACAGCCCACCAAACCTGAGCCAATGATGGTAATGTGTTTTACATCTTGCAATTGATCTCTAAAATACTGGTAATCATGGTGCTGATTTACCGATATAGTATGTGAATGCCAGGGTAGTTGTTTTGGGTTGGCGCCAGTGGCAAGCACGCAATCTTGGTAATAGCAGGATTGTTTCTTTTGATTTTCATCTAGGTAATGTATGCATTGACTTTCAATATCGAGTTGTTGAACCTGGGCATGGGTGATGATCGTTGCATTGAATTGAGATGCCATTTTTTCAGCATCAGACAAAGCAATTTGTTCAGCTGTTTTGTTGTTGGCAAACGCGGTGGATAATTGGGGTTTTGAATAAAAGGTACCATCTGATGCGGTGATGATAGTAATAGGGATATCTTTATCCCGCTTCCTCACTTCGCGCGCAACGCTGTAACCTGCTAAGCCACTACCGATAATGACAAGCGTTTGTTGTTCTGCCACAATACATCCCCTTCGTTTATTTCTTGCTGGAGTACGTTACCGTGAACCCCCGTGCCTCGTCAACCCAACCTAAATTACTGACAAAAACAGGCTCGCTGACGCAACATTTACGTGCTATGGCGCAAGATATGTGTCGTGTCCAGTGCCTTGAAGTAGAGAAAGATGCGCATCGCTGGATTAAGCGTACGGTGATTTGGGTGGATGAAGCGCCGGTCATTTATGCGGAGAGTGATATTCCTCTTATTGCTATGCAAGGAGAGGGGGCAGCCTTACAACAGCTTGAAACCACGGCGCTTGGCGATATATTTTGGACGGACCCCAATCTACAGCGTTCGCCTTTAGATATATTTCCATTAAATGCCGAAGATACACTCGCACAACGTGCCTATGAAGTGACGGGAAAAATGCCATGCTGGGCGCGACGCTCTGTATTCACGTTTTTTTGTCATGAGATTTCGGTGACAGAGGTTCTGCTGTCATCCCGCACTTGATGCGGGATCTCCAGCTATTACCGTAGTGCTATCAGAAGACCCCGGGTCGGTGCCCGGGGTGACATTAAGGCATAAAGAGCCTGGGATGGAATTTCTTTCAAAAACCGTTGGCGGCAGGGATGCCGGCATCGAGCGCCAGGGATGGCAGTTAGTGTGCGTGTTTTTGAAAGGAATCCCGGACCGGGCTCATAATCTTGTTCAAAACAGCAAATCAAAATAAGGTTGCGCCCGCATTATCATTACTATTTTGTGCAGAGACGTCGGCTGATTTTTGATGCGCAATGGCTTTAGGGGCGTATTGTTTTCGGAAGACTTCAAACATCGAGTCTTTACCCGTATCGTCTGTGGCTTCACCGCTGTGTTTGTTAATGCGTACCATCACCATATCCGCAGGCACAGGTAATGGTGTTTCAGCTTGGCCCCGTAAGGCGGCATGCATGAAGTCGATCCACATGGGGAGTGCGGCTTGTGAGCCATACTCATGAATTGATTTCATGTTATCTAAGCCCGCCCAACACACCGTCACAATTTGCTGGTTAAATCCGGCAAACCAAGCATCACGCTGATCGTTGGTTGTCCCTGTTTTACCCGCTAAATCATGCCGGTTGAGTATGCGTGCCTTACGCCCGGTACCTTCTTGGATAACGGTGCGCATAGCGGATGTCATCAAGTAAGCAACTTGAGGCGAAATGACGCGTTGTTTTTCTTCTTCGGGTTTTGGTTTGGTCAATAAAACCTGTTGGTTTTTATCGGTCACCTTGTCGATAATATAAGGTTTAACCGAATAGCCTGTATTCGCTAATGTGGCGTAACCGCTAGCGAGTTGTAAGGGTGTTTGTGTGCCGCTACCTAATGCCATGGATAAACCAACGGGTAGTTGTTCGTCACTGTAGCCAAAACGACGGATGTAATTTCGTGCGTAGTTCAAGCCAATACGGCGAAGAATGCGAATAGAAATGAGGTTGGTTGATTTGATAAGCCCTTGGCGTAAGCGTGTTGGGCCATTAAATTTGTGATCGTCATTGTGTGGACGCCAAAGTTTTTCTGCCGTGGGATCTTCAATCACAATAGGCGCATCGTTCACGATGGTTGCGAGTGTTAAACCTTTTGCTAAACCAGCGGAGTATAAGAAAGGTTTGAATGCTGAGCCTGCTTGCCGCGATGCTTGCGTGACACGATTATAGTGACTTTGTGAAAAGTTAAATCCGCCCACCAATGCAACGATGGCGCCACTGTCTGGATGTAATGCGACAAGCGCACCTTGTATCAAGGGTTTTTGTGATAATTGCCATTGTTGATTGGCTAACTGACGCACCATAATCACATCACCGACATGCAAAACATCAAACATGGTTTCTGGTGCTTTGCCGACATAACCATCGCGTAGTGCAGGGCGTGCCCATGCGACTTGTGGCCAAGTTAAAGTGACGTAGCGACCATCTCGTAATAATAATGAGGCGGTTTTGTCATCTAGCGTGATGACAGCAGCAGGTATTAAGGGGGAAACCATGGGGAATTGTTTTAATGCCACTAACCACAAAGAAATAATGCCATCAGATGGCTGCCCCAAGTTGGTAAGCGGTCCGCGATAGCCATGTCGCTGTGTGTAGGCTAGCAAAGATTCTGTCACAGAACGATTTGCAGCTTGTTGTTTTTTAGGTTGAATCGTTGTTGTGACCGTAAAGCCATCGGTGTAAATGCGCTTTCCATATTGTTTTAAGAGTTGTTGTCTCACCATGTCAGCAACATAGGGGGCATGTACTTGATTGTCTGTGCCGTGATAAGTCGCAGTGACCGCTTGTTTCATTGCGGCTTGTGCTTCTGGCAAGGTAATTTCTTTTGCATCGACCAAACGCATTAATACATGATTTCGCCGCTTTAATGCGGCGACAGGATTTGCCAGTGGATTATGACTAGAGGGGGCCTTGGGTAAACCTGCGAGCATCGCAAGTTGTGCGAGGTTGAGTTCAGAGAGTTTTTTTCCATAATAGACTTGTGCGGCCGCCTGGAAACCATAGGCGCGGCTACCTAAATAAATTTTATTAATATAAAGCGATAGGATTTTTTGTTTGCTGAATGCACGATCAATCTTTATGGCTAACAAAATCTCGTTAAATTTTCTGGAAAAAGTTTTATGGCGCGTTAAGAAAAAATTACGTGCCACTTGCATGGTGATCGTACTGCCACCTTGGCTTTTATGGTGCGTGACGGCATATACAGCGGCTGCGCGTAGTAAGCCCAAGACATCGATCCCGTCGTGCTCAAAGAAACGTTTGTCTTCGGTGGCCAAAATGGCTTGAATTAGGCGTGGTGGAATATGCTCGTAAGCAACTGGGATGCGACGCTTTTCACCATATTCAGCGATGAGTTGTTGATCAGCCGCTAAAATACGCAAGGGGACTTGCATGTGGGCATCTTTGAGTTGCTCAACGTTGGGCAGCGCCAACTCCATGTAGCAGAAGATAAAAAGTACCGCTAAGGTGGTCGACCCGATGAGAAAAGAAAATAAAAAGGTGAGCTTTTTCGTGTGTTTCTTCATGAGAGCATGGTATCACGAGATGAAAAATCCGTAAATGGCTGATGGTATTGCACAGCATGCATGCAGTAAGCTACTGACATGAAAAACAGTGTAGGTCTCGTACAAATCCAACAGTGTCAGTTGGCATTATTGTTACAGTTTTCGACACGTCGATGGCGCTTACGTTTAGCCTGGTGTGGTGATATCTCACAACACTTGCCACGTGCATTACGATCGAGAACAAGCTCGGTTGCTTACTCCGCGCATGCTGCATTGTTTTTTGATGAGGCATGTGACAAAAGCTTAAAAGCACATTATGCGGCGCTAGGGTGGCAATGGATGGCTTTCCCCGCGTCACACACCACTTGGATTGCGCTACAAGATAAACGTTTGCAAGCCTTGCCGGGCTCAAAACATAGTATGGTTGATATCGATGTGCTGGCTTATATTCGCGCTTTACGTGTTGTTTATCCTCATTTACCTAATCGTAGCGTGTTGTGCCATTACCGATCCTCAGGCGTGATTGTTGCAATATTAGTGGGGGCACAGTGTCAGCGAGTACATTCATTATTAGATGTTAGTGAGTGTTCATCGTTGATAAAGGGTGAAATGTGTTTTTGGATTATTGATGGTGATCTGAATAAGCCTTGGGAAACTGAAGTGGAACGTAGCTGTGCAGAGGGCAGTGTGCTTATCAGTAAAACACCATGGCAATCGGCGTGCTTATTGGCCTTTGGATTAGCCTTGACGGATACGATTTATGCAACGTAAGTTATCTCAATCTTTATTAGGTTCACATAAACTAAAAACAGTCATCAAGTGGGGAATATTTTGTTTGTTATTGTGTTGTTTGGGTATGCTGTTGTGGCCTGAAAAAGAAAAATCGGCTAATCAAGTATTACGACGGACACCCGTAAAAACTGATGAACAAGCATCAGTTAACATAGCCGATAAAACAATCTCTGTGTCAGATTATGTTTATGCGCTTTCAAAGAAATTGCAGTGGCCGGTTATGATTTCTGAGGCTGTGGAAGGGACATTGCGAGTCACTGACAATCAATTGCCGCTGCGACAACAGTTTGATGCGGTGGTCGCGCAAAAACAGCTACATGTGTCGTTTAATTCAGGGATGCGTTATATCACCACCGAAAAATTATGGCGTAAAAATAGTAATGACTTAGCACGATTAGCTTTAAATTCAGAACAATTACAACCACTTGTTATGCATGCATTCCATTTGCGTGCGCGATCGGCGGATGCGGCACTATCGTTTCTCCAATCTAAAAACCATCCCTTACTCTCAGAACGAGGGCATGTTGGTATGGATGCGAAGAGCCGATGGATTTGGGTGTCGGATACGGAAAAACAGATTGACGCGATTGCAAAGGCACTGAAACATTTTGATTTTCCAGTCAAGCAAGTGACGGTTAGTGCACGCTTGGTCAATGTTGATAAAACGTTTGAGCGACAGTTCGGCGTTCAGCTTGGTTTTTCTGGCTTAGTGAGTAGTGCTTTAGATGCCTCACATCATTTGAATGTTGACTTGCCCGCGCAGGGAATCAAAGGATTCAGTGCGGCAAGTTTAGGTTTGGCATTGGGGCAATTAGATTTATCTTTATCTGCGTTAGAAAGTGCGGGGCATATTACGATTTTATCCAAGCCCTTATTAATGACGCGGGACGCTGAAACAGCATCGATACAAATCGGTGAAGAAATTCCTTATCAATCGGCCACAGAAAGTGGGGGAACCGCGGTTTCTTTTAAACGGGCCGCGCTCACTTTATCGGTGACGCCCCATGTCTTGGCTGGAAATCATGTGTTGTTGGACTTAGCGATTACACAAAATAAACGGGGTAGTGTGATTTCAGCGAATGGACCGCCGGCTATTGATACGCGTGAGGTACATACACAGCTTGAGGTGCAAGAAGGTCATACGGTCATGTTAGGGGGATTATGGGAGGTCAGTCGTCAACAAGCACGTACAGGGGTGCCTTGGTTACAGCAGTTACCGATTTTTGGGGGATTATTTAGGCAGAAGCGACACTCAACACATCAGCAAGCGCTTTATCTTTTTATTACACCCACAGATACAACAAGCACGACATAGTGCCGTGCTTGAACTAAAAGTATTTGCTAGGAAGGTAAGCCAATGACTTCTTCGGCTTGTAGACCTTTATCGCCTGTGACAAGCGTAAATTCGACGCCTTGTCCTTCGTTCAGTGTGCGGTATCCATCACCTGTTACGGATCGAAAGTGAACAAAAACGTCTTGACCGTCTTCTTCTCTTACAATAAATCCATAGCCTTTTGCATTGTTAAACCACTTAACAACGCCTGTTTCGCGTTTCGACATGTTTTACCCTTGTTCTGTTCACTGCATTGAATCAATGCAGTTGTGTTTTTTTTTACTTATTTAGCCAGGTAACGCTATGGCTGTGTCATTGGTCAGAAGTTTTCAAGATAACGCTTTTGAAATCCCCTACTCTAAAAAATACTCATCCAGATGGCGAGCATTTGAATATTTCAACTCTAGTTGAATCGCAACAGGCAAAAACAGACTGCGTGACGATAAAGCCACCTGTTTTAGCCTGCTGCAAAACGATCGTCATTTTGCAGGGACAAAATGGTTTCGTCAAGGGATTTTCTTTAATTTTCAGATGCTTATCCACACCACATGCGTTTCAGTATGATTCAATACGGTTGGTAACCACCGTGCATGTACTGGGAGTTGGGTGCGATCTTCATTGCGCATCAGATGATGGATGTGGTTAACTGAGGTTTCTAAGATCAGGTTTTTTCTAGCCAGGTGTCCTGGGCCATGATATTGCCATCAAGATAGGCCCAACGAATGGTTTCGTAACGAAATTGCACTTCTTCAAGATGCCCTAGTTTCTCAGATAGCTTGTCTTTGGTGTTGGGGATCTTCGGGCCTATCGACACAACCTTGGCTTGCAGCAAGGTTTGTTGGAAATAAGGACGTTCTGCCCCATTCGTATCAATTTTATACCATTGTAGTTTCACCTGTTGTAGTGTTTTGCCGTCGCAACAAGCTTTGTACAAAATCGGCGATGTGCTGCATAAGGTTTTAAGTAGGGTAAAGGGTTCGTGCTTACGCGTGCTCATTGCGGAGCCTGTATCATCATCCGTGGGCAAATGAATACGGTGCTGACAGCTAAGTACTTCCACGCTGTTTTCACGTTGTTTAATTTTCACGGTGCCGTGAATTGGCTGGCCTTGATTATCAACTAGCCACATATAACCGGGTATTGCCATTTTATTTTCCTCATTAGGTATTTAAAGTCAATCCCACTATAATCCTGTTCCAAGTGGGCAGTCTGTCGGTGATTTCATGAAATTTTTATATTCTTTTATCTGGGTGTGTTTATTGCCCGTTGTTTTGCTGCGCTTATTGTGGCGATCACGCAAACAGCCTGGTTATCGCCGGCATTGGTGGCATCGTTTGGGGTTTATCCCGAGAATGGAACAAGCGGGTTGCATTTGGATCCATGCGGTTTCGCTGGGGGAGACGCGCGCCGCCATTCCTATGATTCAATCTTTGCTAGCCATGTATCCGAATAAAACGATTGTCTTGAGTCATACGACGCCCAGTGGCCTTGAGGCGGGTAGCAAGATAGACTCGCGCGTGCAGCAAGTATTTTTTCCTTATGATTTACGTTTGTTTATTCACATGTTTTTAAATCGTTTGCGTGCGAGTTGTTTGATTGTGATGGAAACAGAACTGTGGCCCAATGTTTTTTCTGTTTGTGCAGCACGCCAGCTTCCGGTTGTGGTGGTGAATGCACGCTTATCTCAACGTTCTGCTGCGCGTTATGCCCGTTTCCCTTCCGTCGTGACACCCATGATGCAATGTGCAACATTGATTGCGGCACAAACACAGGCAGATGCTGATGCCTTTATTTCTATTGGCGCACCGGCGGATAAAATCACCGTGACTGGTAGTGTAAAATTTGAATTAACCTTACCAACTGATTTAGCGGAACGCGGTGCGAGCTTGCGTACAGAACTGGGTGCAGCGCGTCCTATATTACTAGCCGCTAGCACGCATTCTGGCGAAGAAACTTTATTGTTACAAGCATTGAAAATAATACAGCAATCAATGCCAGACGTGTTGTTAGTCATTGTGCCACGTCACAGTGATCGTGCCTCGACGATTATGAAACATTGTCAACAGCAGGGTTTTTCTGTCGCACAACGTAGTCAACAACAAGCATGTACCGCAGACACGGCTGTGTATTTAGCAGATACGATGGGTGAGTTACTGAATTTTTACCAAGCCAGTGATGTGGCGTTTGTTGGCGGGAGTTTGGTGGCACACGGTGGTCAAAATCCTTTGGAACCTGCAGCCTGTGGAAAACCCATTTTAATGGGGCCACATGTGTTTAACTTTATCCGTATCGTTGATTTGCTGATGGATGCTAATGCGCTAAAAATGGTGAATGATGTAGAAAGCTTGGCAACGCATGTATTGTCTTTATTGCGCGATCCCGCTGCGCGCGATTGCATGGGCGTGGCAGGGCAGCAAGTGCTTGCTGATAATCGTGGTGCTTTAGAGAAGCAACTTGCGGTTGTTGCATCGTTGTTGCCCCGCACTTGAGCTTGTCATCCCGCACTTGATGCGGGATCTCCATCTAACACCGCTGTCATCCCGCACTCGATGCAGGATCTCCATCTATTAAAACAATCTTTGCTGAGTGGTGGGGGGCATATTTTCCAATTCGACAGCTGTCGCGCTGTTTGATTCGTAAGATCTCGATCAGAATTGTGGCCATGCTACCCACAAGACATTAGAGGGTAACCCCGTGTGCAGTACTCGTACTATCACATGAAAAGTAATAAAACTGACATGACTTGCTTTAACCTATTGATTTTATTAGATTTTATCGTTGTTCTTCTGATAGTCCACTTGACTTTGACTGAACAGTAACTTACAGTTATTGTTATTTACTGTAGAGTTGTATGGTGATGAGTCATCTGAAAAAGTTATCGGATTGGTTAGAGCGGCACGCAGATAGCGAACATTACTTGTTTACGTCTCGCGACCTTAGGGCTTTCTATCCTCAGATCGCTGATGTGGCTTATTATGTTTTTCTAAACAGAGCCGTGAAAGCGGGGTATTTAGAAAAGCTTTGTCGGGGTTTATATCTTTTCAAAAAAGCGATGCCGGCGACTGGTCGCTTGTTATTTCACGCAGCAGCAAAGTTGCGTGCTAATGCCTTTAGTTATATGAGTTTGGAAACGGTGTTAAGTGAGGCGGGCGTGATTTCACAAATACCGATGAACAGCATTTCAATCATGACAACAGGTCGCAGTAATGTGATCCAATGTGCCACTTATGGCAGGATAGAGTTTGTGCATACCACGCAAAAACCAACTGACTTGATGGAGGAACTGGTTTACGACGAGCACTGCAAATTATGGCGTGCTAGTGTATCGTTGGCATTACGAGACATGAAAGCAACGCATCGGTCATGTGATTTAATTGATTGGGAGATAGCAAATGAACTTATTCGATCAGCTGGTCAATAAAGCGTTGGAAAGTAACCCAAGTCTTGCACCACTCAGGGTTGTTGTTGAAAAAGAGTTACTGCATCACGAGATACTCAGCATCATGAGTCAACATGATTTTTTGAAAAACCTCACGTTTATTGGCGGTACGTGTTTGCGTTGTTGTTACGGTGGTGTGCGCTTAAGTGAAGATTTAGATTTTACCGGTGGGCGTGATTTTACACGAGAAGATCTGGCTGAAATGGGTAAGACGATCCGATCCTCTCTTCATGAAAAGTACGGTTTATCAGTAGCCATTAGCGAACCGGTCAAAGACAAAAAAAATGTAGACACTTGGAAAGTGAAAATTGAAACGAGACCCGGGCAAAAACACATGCCGGCACAGCGTATTCACATTGATATATGCGCGGTGGATTCATATGAAAAGCAACCGATGATGTTACTGAATGCCTATAGTGTTGATATGGGAACCAATGGCTTGATTGTGCAGGCAGAAAGTCGCGAAGAAATATACACGGATAAACTGCTGGCATTTGCCGGTAGACCCAACCGCATTAAGCATCGTGATTTGTGGGATATAGCTTGGTTACACCAACAGAGTTTAAAGCCTCGGCTTGAACTGATTCAAGCTAAACTGGCAGAACGGCATGAATCGTTTGAGCACTTTATGCAGTGTTACGATACACGACAAGCGTCACTTACCAAAGATAAAACCTTAGCAAAAGATTTCAAAAATGAAATGCATCGTTTTCTTTCTCAGCAGCAAATTGATCAAGTGATCGCGCAAGATAATTTGTGGGATTTTATTGTTTATTTGATTGAAGACCTCGGACGACAAATACGAAAAGCTGTACTCTGATTTTCTATAAAAATCAAAGGGTTATGTTCGCTCATGTAAATTTCAACTTTTAAAGTTGAAATTTACATTAATCGTGCTAAGCTGTTGATAATAGAGTGTTTTTAGGCATGATCATGTTTCAGCGACGGATTTTCAATAAACTTAGTGAGGCGGTACAGCAGTTTCCAGCTGTGGTGCTAACCGGACCTCGTCAAAGTGGCAAAACACTGCTGTTGCGTGAGCAGTTTCCGACCTTCACTTATATCAACCTTGAAGATCCGGATACCTTATTATGGGCAAAGTCAGATCCCCGAGCCTTATTAGCAAGAAACAAACAGGGTTTAATTATTGACGAGGCGCAATGTTATCCTGCGTTGTTTTCTTATTTGCAGGGTTATTTAGATGAAGCGCCGAAAAAACCACCGGTGATTTTATCCGGCTCGCAAAATTTTTTATTGGTGGATAATATTAGTCAGTCTTTGGCTGGACGAGTGGCTATCTTTGAATTCTTACCACTGACTTACGAAGAATATATGTCGGATAACACAGCACCGGCACTCAGTCTTTGGGAATTTTTATATTCGGGTAGTTACCCTAGACCTTATCATGAAAGTCTTGATGTTAAGCTATGGCGAAACAGTTATATCCGCACCTATTTAGAAAGGGATGTTCGGTCTATTTTAAATGTTAGGGATTTAAGCCAATTTCAATTGTTTTTGAAACTATGCGCAGGACAACACGGGCAGCTTTTAAATTTAAATAATATTGCACGAGACTGCGGTGTGTCATTTACAACAGCGAACAAATGGATTGGCCTATTAGAAGCTAGCTATATTGTTTATCGCTTGCAGCCATACCATAATAATTACCGAAAACGCTTAGTTAAAACACCTAAGCTGTATTTTTATGATAGTGGATTAGTGTGCCAATTACTCGGCATTGAATCTGCCGATCATTTGCAAATGCATGCGCAGCGTGGCGAAATTTTTGAAGGGTTTGTGATAACGGAAATAGTAAAACATTATTTCTCAAAAGGGGAGCGTCCCCCCATTTATTTCTGGCGTGATCATACTGGTTTAGAAGTTGATTGTATTTTAGATCGCGCGCTGAACCCGTTAGCAATTGAAATAAAATCAACTGCTACGGCGACGCCAGATATCATGAATGGCTTGAGAAAATGGCAAGCAGCAGCACAATACCCGGCAGACCAGTGTGTTGTTGTGTATGCTGGTGATCAACAGCAGGGATTCAAAGAAATCAGTTTATTTCCTTTTCAGGCATTTTATAAAGTACTGGATTGATATATACCCATCCCCATCCCCATCCCCTTAATACTCTCTTAAGTTTTTATAGGTAGAGTTAATAGTGAAAGACAATAAATGAGTAATATTGAGGATTCGCGATGAAGCCATTAAAAGATTATGCATACCACCCTTACCAGTTGAGTCTGTCTGCATGGGATGTTGTTAAGAAAATTTTTACTTTTCTTTTTGCGAATAAAACGCCTGTTAGGGGCATGAGTCCCTTTACATCAGAAAAAGTTGCGCTTTCTAATATAGTGCTTGTTGACTTATGTACAGGGCTTTCTGCTGGGTTAATAGCCGGTTTGGCAGTGTTAGTCGCCGCTTTGGCAGTAGAACTTTGGCCCGTACTACTGATTGGTAGTTTGTTCTTAGGGATGGGGCTTTTGGGGCTGATTGCTGAGAAGACGTCCGGTCATTCTCTTTTGCCGCTGAGCTTGCTCATCTCTTTACCCATGATAGCAGCTGCTGCAGGTGCATTCGTTTTCAGTGCCACGATGATGGGGCTGTCCTTGGTGGCTGATTTGATTGCGCTGCCGTTTAAAGGATTGGCAGGCTTATTAAAGCCAGTACGGGAATTTATGTTTGGTGAGCCAGAGTCTGATACTAAGATGCCAGCTCCTGCTGTTTGCATTGTGGGTGGTAAGGGACTTGGAAATCAGAAAAGCGATGCTCCTCATCATAATACGCCGCCGCTTAGTTCCTCATCGTCTGGTCGCGCTGGGAAGGTATATAGGGTATTACAGCCTCCTAACCCTAATGCTCCTAGATCTCTAGCTCTTCGTCCGGAAACAGAAGGCGCTGAGGGAGGAGGCGGATGCAGTGAGGAGGGTAGCTCGGGCTTTCATCTCGAGACTTCACCACATCGCAATGTTTCACTGGTGCCGCCATCTGCACCGTCAGCAGATCAGGTTAATGTTTCAAGGGCGCTGCTATTTCCACCACCTGGCAATGCTTCAACGGTGCAGCCATCTGCACCGCCAGCAGGTGAGGTTCTAGGAAGGCGCGCTAGCGTTAGCTAATCTAGCGTGCCTATCTTCGTTTGATATAGACTCTACAGTAGGTTACATTTATTGTTACCTATTGTAGCGTGACTTTCACTATGATCCTTCCCTAAACTTGTTGATACGCCGCCTTCTCAGCAATCCAAGCACCCACTAAGGCTTGTGCCTGTTCGGGATAATCACGAATCAGCGTATCTGCCGCGGCACGCACATCGGGCAATAAGGCTTGGTCGCGAATGAAATCCGCCACTTTAAATTGCATGGCACCGGTTTGGCGTGTACCGAGGATTTCACCGGGACCACGTATGTCTAAATCTGCTTGCGCAATCACAAAACCATCGGTGTTTGTGCGCATGATGTCTAAACGCTGTTTCGCAATGTTTGACAGGGGCGATTGATATAACAGCACGCAATGACTGGCTTGCGATCCACGGCCGACACGCCCGCGTAATTGATGCAGTTGTGCGAGGCCTAAACGTTCCGCATTTTCAATAATCATTAGCGTTGCATTGGGTACATCAATGCCAACTTCAATGACGGTTGTTGCAACTAATACGTGTGTTTTCTTGTCTTTGAAATTTTCCATGACAGCCGATTTTTCTCGGGATTTCATGCGCCCATGCATTAAGGCAATATTTAAATGGGGTAATAATTTTTGTAAAGCTTGCTGGGTATCTTCAGCTGCTTCACATTGCAGGTGCTCTGATGTTTCAATCAACGGGCAGACCCAATAGACTTGCTGGCCAGTGTCACAGATTGATTGTATTTTTTCAATGATTTCATCACGCCGTTGATTACTAACAACCGCAGTATTAATGGGGGTGCGGCCTGGGGGTAGTTCATCGATGATCGACACATCTAAATCGGCATAGGCTGTCATCGTTAAGGTGCGAGGAATAGGCGTTGCGGTCATGATGAGTTGATGCGGTAATAGTGCGCCATCCGCGCCTTTTTGTTGTAAAGATAAACGCTGGTGTACACCAAAACGATGTTGCTCATCAATGATTACTAAGCCGAGACGATGGAAATCAACTGCTTCTTGAATTAAGGCGTGTGTGCCAATGGCGACAGCCGTAGAGCCATCAGCAATCGCAGCCAAGGCTTGGCGTTTGTCTTCTGCATTTAATTGACTGGTGAGCAAGGTCACGGGGATATCTAATGCCGTGAACCACTCTCCTAATTTCTTCGCATGTTGATTGGCAAGGACTTCGGTTGGCGCCATGAATGCACATTGATAGCCACTCATCACGGCATGCAACATGGCAATGGCCGCAACAACGGTCTTACCAGAACCAACATCTCCTTGCACCAAACGCTGCATGGGAACACCCTGCGTGATGTCACACACAATGCTGTGTACGACACGTTGTTGTGCGCCTGTTAAAGTGAAAGGTAATTGTTGCATGAACTGGCTGATTTTCGTATCGGATGCTTTGAACACGGGTGCTTTCTGTTTTTGTTTTTGTAAGCGTAATTGTCGCAGCACAATTTGATGTGCGACCAATTCTTCGATGGCGAGGCGTTGTTGTGTCGGATGTGTGCCTTCTTCTAAGCTATCGACATCTGCATCAGGTGGCGGTGAATGCGCATATTGCAATGCTTCATTGATGGAGGGTAACTTTAAGCTGTCGCACAATGCACGCGGTAAATATTCTGGCATGGGGTCAGCAGTGAGTGTTTGTAGAATTTGTGGAATTAATTTTCGCCACGTTTGTTGATGCAGTTGCTCCGTGCTGTGGTAAACCGGTGTTAAATGGGTCTCAACGGGCAAGAGACTTTCTTCATCAACGACTTGATATTCAGGATGAACCATCTCCAAACCGTTATACCATTTAATATGACCAAAACATTTTAGGCGCGAACCTTCTGCCAATTGTTTTTGTTGTGCCGAATTAAAATGAAAGAAACGCAGTGTAATCGCCCCGGTTTTATCCGCAAGATAAACCAATAGAGAGCGTCGTTTGCCAAACTGCACTTTACTTGATTGCACGATTCCCTCGATAACAGCACTCGTATCGAGTCGGCAATGTCGAATAGGGGTAATGCGTGTACGATCTTGATAATGATAGGGGAGGTGAAACAACATATCTTTGAGAGTGTGAATACCCAGTTTGGCTAGACGTTCTGCTAAACGAGGACCCACGCCTTTTAGGGCGGTGCAGTCATCTGATAGCGTGATCATTTTCCTAGTTTGCCCCGAGCAATGCGGCTGATGGTTTTAATTTTGCGTAAGTGGCGCATGATGTATGCGAGATGCTGACGATCTTTGACGTTAATCGTGAATTGGATGCGATTATAACGACCGTCACGTTTGTCGATGATTAAATCATGGATGTTACTGTCTGCTTCTGTGAAAGCCTGGGTTAATACGGCGAGTGTACCGCGTTGGTTGGCTACTTCGATGGTGAGATCAACGGTAAATTCACCCATCACTGCATCTTCCCAGCGCACAGGAATATAACGTTCGGGTGTTTTCCGGCGATCGGTCAGTTTGCGACAACGATCTAAATGGACTTCTAATCCATGTCCAGCTTTTAACAAACCGGTAATAGGGTCGCCAGGGATCGGTTGACAACAACGCGCGAAACTAACGACAACACCTTCGCTTCCACGAATGGTGACAGGTTCTGGGCGTTCTTCCATTTCCATGGGGGCTTCGCCTAATAATCGGTTTGCAACCAATGCGGCCATTTGGTTACCCAAACCAATTTGTTCTAATACATCTTCAAATTCGTTTGCTTCTATCGAATGTTTTACTAACAATTCAATTTGGTCAGCTGAGATTTGGTTAAGTGAGCTGTGTAATTTTTCTAGTGCAGCAGATAATAATTTACGACCAAAGTTAACTGACTCATGCCGTTGTTGGTTTTTCATGAAGTGGCGAATATTACTGCGTGCTTTTCCTGTCACGACAAAATCCAGCCAGGCAGGGTTGGGGCGTGCATTGGGCGCAGTGATTACTTCAACGGTTTGCCCATTTTGTAGCGGTTCACTGAGTGGTGCCAATCGACGGTTTAAACGTACGGCAACACAACAGTTACCAATATCTGAGTGAATCGTGTAAGCAAAATCAACGGGTGTTGCACCCGCAGGTAATTGCATAATGTTGCCTTTGGGGGTAAACACATAGACTTCATCTTTGAATAAGTCGAACTTTACATTTTCGATGAACTCTAAAGAGGTGCCGGTGCTTTTTTGTAAGTCGAGTAAACCTTGCACCCATGATGTTGCATTTTGTTGTGCATCGTTACCATCAAATCCATCAGACTTATATAACCAATGCGTGGTGATACCACTATCAGCCATGTTGTTCATTTCGCGTGTACGGATTTGCATTTCAATGGGGATCCCGTACGGACCAAATAGAGTGGTATGTAGCGATTGGTAGCCATTCACTTTGGGGATGGCTATATAATCTTTAAAACGTTCAGGTACGGGCTTATACAGGTTGTGTACAATACCTAATATGCGATAACAATCATCAATCTTTTTGACGATGATGCGGAACGCATAAATATCCATAACCTCGTTAAATGACAAACGCTTTTGACGCATTTTTTTATAAATACTGTAAAGGTGTTTTTCACGCCCCCAAATAGCAACATCTTGGATGTTTGCTTTTTTTAATCGATCTTCAACGGCTTGTTTAATGTCACCCAGCATTTTTTCATTGTTACCGCGTGATTTACTTAAGGCTTCCTTGAGGATGCGGTAGCGCATCGGGTATAACGCTGAAAATCCTAAGTCTTCAAATTCAACACGAAAGTTATGCATACCCAAACGGTTAGAAATAGGGGCAAATATCTCTAAGGTTTCTCGTGCAATACGCCGTTTTTTTTCAGGCGGTAGACAGCCAAGGGTGCGCATATTATGCAAACGATCGGCTAACTTGACGAGAATAACGCGAATATCTTTCACCATGGCTAGCACCATTTTGCGGAAGTTTTCCGCTTGGGCTTGCGCACGGGTTTCAAATTTAATTTGTGTTAACTTGCTAACACCATCAACAAGGTTCGCCACTTGTTCGCCAAACAGTTCAGCGAGTTTTTCTTTGCTGACGTCGGTGTCTTCTAGTACATCATGCAAAATGGCTGCCATAATGCTTTCTTTATCCAAATGCATTTCTGCAAGGATAAGTGCTGCTGCGACAGGGTGGGTAATGTAAGGTTCGCCAGAACGACGGGTTTGCCCTTCGTGAGCACGTTCGGCAACTTGATAGGCGAGTTTAACCTCGGCGATCTGATCAGCCTGCAGATAAGTGGACAGTTCCTTGTGAAGTTCGCTGAAGTGGTCCATGTGCCCCTATCTTATAGTATCGGAGGCAAATCAACTGCAGTGACGGTGGTGTCTTGAGCATGTCCGCCAGACATATCGTCGTCGGCAGTCTGTGTGTCAAACTCAATGGTGCCGTTGGCAATTTCACGTAATGCGACAACGGTAGGTTTATCGTTATCCCACTCAACCGTTGGCTCAGCACCAGTGGTTGCTAGCTGGCGTGCGCGTTTAGCGGCCAACAGAACGAGAACAAAACGGTTATCAACGTGGGCAAGGGAATCTTCGACAGTAACACGGGCCATGGGGTTCTCCGACTACAAGACTTAATATAATAGCCGTCGATGATAGCTGATTTTTTGGCCTAAGCCAATAAGTCAGCGAGTAACTGGGCATGAAAATTTGCTTGTTTTTTCTGTTTTCTGCGCTCAGCCCGCAAAATTGCTTGTAAATCTTGCAGTGCGGTATCAAAGTCGTCATTCACGACGAGATAATCAAAAGCTGGGTAATGGCGCATATCAGCTTGCGCTTGGGCCAAACGCCCGGCAATGACCTCATCTGAATCGGTTGCACGTGCACGTAAACGTGCCTCTAATTCAGGAAGGCTTGGTGGTAAAATGAAAATACCGACCGCTTCGGGAAAGCCTTGTTTGATTTGTTCGGCACCTTGCCAATCGATTTCTAAAATCACATCGTGTCCAGCTTGGAGCTGTTTTAGAACCCAAGTCTTTGACGTAGCATAGCCGTGTCCGAACACGGTGGCATGTTCTAGAAATTGTTTTTTCGCACATAAATCATCGAACTGTGCTTGATCGACGAAATGATAATCGATGTTGTTCTTTTCATGGATACGTGGTGGTCGTGTCGTATAGGAGATCGACAAACATAAATTAGCATTGGCATTCAGTAAAGCGTGTACCAAGCTGGTTTTTCCGCCACCAGAAGGGGCTGCAATAATATAGAGCGAGCCGTTAGGCATGATTGACCTCATTCAATGTTTTGCACTTGTTCGCGCATTTGTTCGATTAATACTTTTAAATCTACCGCTGTATGCGTTGTGGCTTTATCGACAGACTTTGATGCGACGGTGTTAGTTTCTCGATTGAGCTCTTGCATTAAAAAATCTAAACGACGACCGATGGCTTCGTCAGACTGTAATACGTGCGAAACCTCTTCACAGTGTGCATTTAAGCGATCAATTTCTTCCGCAATATCCATGCGCTGCGCAATTAACGCAACTTCTTGTTCAAAACGCTGATGATCAACATCGGCTGTTAATTCTGCTAAACGCGCTTGTAATTTTTCACGTTGTTTTTTCAGCATGTCAGGGACAGATTGAGAGATAGTGTCAACCAATGGACGTATTGCTTGCAATCGTTCATTTAACAGCTTCGCAAGTTGGGTCCCTTCTTTTGCGCGCATCAGGATAAGTTCATCCAGTGCTTGTTGTAAGCCCGTTAATAACCATGCCGCCAATGCTTTTTCATCGAAGCTTGGGTTTTTTATAACGCCAGGCCAACGCAAAAGATCGCTGGGTGTTGACGTGGGGCAAAGATCTGCAATCGTTTCTTGTGCTGCAGTCAATTGTTTTATTAAATCGGTGTTGACCGTGAACTGTGCGTTTTCTGAAGGTATGAATCGTAAACTACAATCAATTTTTCCGCGACGTAAGTGTTTTTGACAGGCTTCTCGGCAAGCGGTTTCTAGTGTTTTTAGGCTATCGGGTAAGCGGAAATGTAAATCGAGAAAGCGGTGATTAACAGCGCGCAGTTCCCATGTGGCGTGACCGAAGTCACCATCGATGGTGATGCTGGCAAATCCTGTCATGCTAGCTGGCACAAAAACCCCTATACAGTTGATAAAACTGCGAAATAGTTTAACATCCCCCCATCAATTTGCAACACAGCTAAGGCTAACTTCATGAGAAAAAACGACCGCGCGAATGACCAACATCGTCCTATTACTATCACACGACAATTTACGAAACATGCCGAAGGGTCTGTTCTGATTGCTTGTGGCGATACAAAAATCATTTGTACAGCCAGTGTCAGTGATGGGGTCCCTCGGTTCTTACGCGATAAAAAGCAGGGTTGGTTAACAGCAGAATATGGTATGTTACCGCGTGCAACGCATGGTCGAACCGATCGTGAAGCTGCACGCGGCAAGCAAACTGGACGTACGCAAGAAATTCAACGCTTGATTGGACGCTCATTACGAAGCGCTGTTGATTTGACAAAAATTGGTGAGCGGACTATTCATCTTGATTGCGATGTCATTCAAGCTGATGGCGGCACGCGTACGGCAGCGATTACCGGTGCTTGTGTGGCATTGCATGATGCCTTGGCGAGCATAAAACGTCTTGGTGCCTTAAAATATTTTATTGCCGCGATGTCCGTTGGGGTTGTGGATAATACGCCAATGTTAGATTTGGCCTACGAGGAAGATAGCACGGCAGAAACTGATATGAATGTGGTCATGACTGAACATGGTGATTTCATCGAAGTGCAGGGCACGGCAGAAGGCCAACCTTTCAGTGGCGCGCATTTAGAATCGATGCTAACGCTTGCGAAGAGTGGCATTCAAAGCCTGGTTGAGATTCAGAAGGCTGCGCTTCACTGAAACAATTTTTGTAGAGCGGTGGGGGGCATATTTTCCAACTCGACAGCTGTCACGTTGTTTGATTCGTAAGTTTTCGATAAAAGCAGCGGCCATGCTACCCACAAGTCATTAGACAGATCCCCCGTGTGCAGTACTCGTACCGCAACACGGGGACCAGCGCTTTGACACGCTGTCTCTTGGAAAACACCCCGCCACCACTCCCTATCATTATTTCAGGTTGTTGAATCTAATTAATTGTTCGCTGTCAGCTTTGTGAAGGTTACTATCTGTGTAGCAAAGAAGTGGTGGGATGTGTTTTTCAAAAGAAACACTGGGAAGCACTGGTTCCCGTCGCAAAGTGCAGTGCACTTTGGACGGGAGATCTCGTTGACACTATTCATATTACATGGTCACTGTTATTCAGCGTATATTTAAGCACAGAACAACTTCACAGTTTTCGACTTGAAAAATATATCGCTCCGCTTCATAACTATATTTTTGTCATATCCATCGTGTAAGTGAGCTGTTATGTCGATAAGTTAATATCGTAATCTAACGTCAACGGCGCATGATCAGAAAAGCGTTCGTCTTTGTAAATGTCGGCAGCGAGAATTTTGTCTTTTAAGCCAGGGGTAGTTACATGATAATCGAGGCGCCATCCTACATTGTTATCCCAAGCACGACCGCGATTAGACCACCACGTGTATTGCTGCGGTCTATCATCTACGATACGAAAGGCATCGACATAACCGACTTCATCAAATAGTTTGTCTAACCAAGCACGTTCTTCAGGTAAGCAGCCCGAGTTTTTCTGATTGCTTTTCCAGTTTTTGATGTCGATTTCTTTATGAATAATGTTCCAATCACCACACAAAATAACCTCACGTCTTTTGCGTTTTAAAGCCTTTAAATGGTCGAGAAACTGATCGAGAAAATCAAATTTTACGGCCTGGCGTTCATCGCCGCTTGAGCCGGAAGGCAAATAAACAGAAGCCACGCTAAGTTTGTCAAAATCCACTTGAATATAGCGGCCTTCGGTATCAGCAGTTTCCCAACCCAAACCGGTGATGATGTTATTTGGCTGGTGGCGCGTATAAATGGCGACACCGCTGTAACCTTTTTTATGTGCGTCAAAAAAGTGGCGCTCATAACCCTGCGGAGAAAAAATGGGATCGCTTAATTGATCCAATTGCGCCTTGGTTTCTTGCAAACAAATCACATCGGCATCTTGTGCCAACATCCATTCAAA
>BQJM01000018.1 GCA_021604705.1 marine bacterium B5-7
ACGTCCTTGGGAAAAAGAGGATGCAGCGAAAGACGAGACAGTGAAAATCAGCAGTCAGACAGACGCGGTTAAGTAAACGCTGTTATCCTGCCGGATCCTTGTCATCCCGCGCTTGACGCGGGATCCCCATCTACTGCTGTATTGCTACCCCTGTCATCCCGCGCTTGACGCGGGATCTCCTACAGATTCTTTCGAATTTGCTAGTGTCAGAAGGAGTTCCCGGATAAACGCTGCGCGTTTTCCGGGATGACAGGTGCCTCTTACCCCATCAATTCATACGGCAAATATTCAGGTTGCCAGAAGTTTTCTTTGATGAGCACCTCTATCTCCGCATCAGATTGTTTATCGGCAACACCATCATCCATGGCCTGCCTCATTACAGCAGCAGCAATTTTCTTCGCAATTTCAGGTGCTTCACTCAATGTGGGTAACACGGGTTGTGTCGGATCGCTCAAGACGGGAGAACACACACTGAGCGCTTCACAAGCAGCCCACAGCATGTTGTCTGTTAAACGTGTTGCGCGACAAGCAAGAACACCTAAACCAATACCTGGAAAGACGAGTGCATTGTTGCATTGCGCAATACGATAGCTGATGCCTTCATATTTAACGGGTGCAAAAGGGCTGCCGGTAGCAATATAAGCTTTATTATTCGTCCATTGCATAATATCTTTTGGCGTCGCTTCAGCTTTTTCTGTGGGGTTGGATAAAGGTAAAATAATCGGGTGCTCAACATGCGCAGCAATGTGCTTAATAATGCCTTCTGTGAATGCCCCAGATTGCGCAGAACAACCAATTAAAATGGTTGGTTTTACGTGATCTACTGTCGTCGCTAGATTGACAAATCCATCTTCACCATGAGCCCAGTCAGCAGATTCTGCTGGATCGCGTGCGAAGAAACGTTTGGCGTCATTCAAATGGTCCATGCCGACTTTAATTAAGCCATAACGATCGATTAACCAGAATTTTGACTTTGCTTCTTCATGGCTTAAACCTTCTCGGCGCATGACATCATAAATTTGTTCGGCGATGCCTGTGCCAGCGGCACCAGCACCATAAACAACAACACGATGATCAGACATTTTTTCATTTAATGCCTTTGTCGCTGCATTAATCACAGCAAGTGTTACAACGCCCGTGCCCTGCATATCATCGTTAAAGGTACACAATTGCTCGCGATATTTTTCTAAGTTATGGCGTGCATTGCGTGTTCCCAAGTCTTCCCAATGCAAATATAAATTAGGGAACTCTTCTGTAACTATTTCAACAAACATCTGAATGAATTCATCATATTTTTCTTTGCTAAGACGTTTTTCCCTCCAGCCTAAATACAATGGGTCGTTTAGCAAGGTTTCGTTGTTTGTACCCACATCTAACTGAATAGGCAAAGTACGGAAGGGACTGATACCACCGCATAGCGTGTAAACCATCAGTTTAGCAATAGGGATATCCATACCACCAATCCCTTGATCGCCAATGCCTAACACGCCCTCACCATCGGTTACCACAATCAAATCAATATGTGGATTGGTCCGGTTACGTAACATGTCGCGGATGTGTTCGCGATCGGGGTAGCTGATATATAAACCCCGTGGTCGACGAAATTCTTTACTAAACTGCTTAACAGCATTACCCACAATTGGGGTGTAAATGACGGGCATCATTTCGTCAAGATGACGTGAAACTAGGGCGTAAAACAAATGTTGATTGATATCCAGTAAGGCATTCAAATAGATGTTTTTTTGTAGGTTACCTTCAAAATGTAAAAATTGCTGATAAGCGCGATCAAGTTGCTCTTCCAATGTTTCTACGCGATGCGGTAATTTCCCAATGAGGCCAAATGCTTTACGCTCATCATCGGTAAAGGCCGTGCTTTTATTCAGTTGCGGATTGGTTAACAGATCTTTCCCGCTCAATGAGGTTTTTATACTTTGTTTTCCATTGTTATCTGTGGTGACTTCTAAATTAATCATGCTATTTCCCATTCTCTAAGTTAAACCAAAAACATGTTGCCGCACTGACTGAAAGCGGCATCATAAAAATATTTAAAATCGGTACGGCGGTTAGTAATAAAATGCTAGTACCAAAGAGTGTGCTCGAAAAACGTCGTGTACGCAGTTTTTTTCGTAGCGCTTTGAATGAGTGCTGATTATTGTCAGCAGCGTAATCCGTGTATTGCAGGGTGACTGCCCAAGCACTCCAGAGAAACCAAACAAAGGGCGCCACTAATTGCACGACAGGAATAATAAATAAAACCAAACATCCTAATAGCCGAGGTAAGACGTAGAGCACGATGTGTAATTGACGCTTGATCGCACGTACGGCGATGGCCGGTAAATCGCGCCAGCGGGTGATGGGCACCGTTTGTCCGAGTTGTTGTTGAATGCGCTCTGCCAGTAAAGCATTGAATGGTGCGGCAATGAGATTGCCCACAAAAACAAAGGTATAAGCCATGGCCAATAGATTGCTTAGCCAAAATAAGGCCCAAATTAGCCAGGCTAGCCAATTTAACCAGCTGGGCACTGTGTGGAGTATGTTTTTTAACCAATGGGATAGGGTGTTCGCACCAAAATTCATGAGGCTGCTAAAAATAAGTACATTGATAAGCAGTGGCAACAGCACATATAGGCGTGTACCTGGCTGCCGAAGGTGGTGAAAACCCGATTTGAGTGATTTTAAAACAATCATCTGCATACTCTTTCATATAGATTTGCGCATTCTATCAAATTATCTTACTTTGGTCAGTCGCAGACATTAACTTAGACAATTTTTGTTGAGAGGTGGGGGGCATATTTTTCAAATCGACAGCTGTCGCGTCGTTTTAGTTGTAAGGTTTCGCTGAGAATTGCGGCTATGCTACTCGTAAGACATTAGACAGATCCCCCGTGTGCAGTACTCGTACTGCAACCCGGGGACCAGTGTTTTGACACGCTGTCTCTTGAAAAACACCCCACCACCTCTCCTCATTCTTATTTAAGCTAATAGATTTTACTGAGAGAGAAATAACTGATGATCTATGAAAAGCGTGATCGGCGTGCCTCTTTCGAAAACCGTTGGCGGCAGGGATGCCGGCATCGAGCGCCATGGATGGCTTTATTGGGTGTTTTTGAAAGAGGTACCCGATCGCGCTATTCAAGCATTGTTAACACTTCCTACGGCGCTACAAAGATTGTTTTTAACAAAAGGTAATGATTCATGACGCTCCTTAACAACAACAACCGACACTGGTGGGTATTAATTGCTACAGGTTTTATGATTCTGTTAGTCAACCTTGATATTGCGATCGTGAATGTCGCGATGGCTCCCATTGCAAAAGTGTTTCATGCCTCTCTGAGTCAAGTGCAGTGGGTTGGTAACAGTTATGTGTTGGCCGCGGCCATGTGTTTTGTGGTGGGTGGTCGATTAGCAGATATGAAAGGTAAGCGCCGTATTTATATTATGGGTGCCTTTGTGTTTGCTTTAGGATCGGCATTTGCAGCAGCTGCACCAACTATTTGGGCCTTAGTGGCGGGGCGTGCAATTCAAGGGGCAGGTTTTGCGTTCGCCTTAAGTTTAGCCTTGGTGTTAACCACGGAAGCGTTTCCTGTTAATCGACGAGGCTTTGCCGTCGGGGTGACAGTCACCATTACGGGTATTGCACAATCAGTTGGTCCAACATTAGGTGGTTTGATTTTGCATTATGCGAGTTGGCATTGGATCTTTATTATGAATATCCCGCTGGCGATACTCTCCATCGTGCTAACCTTGATGGCGTGTCATGATGATGCAAGAAATACGGAAGAAACGCTGGATGGTGTTGGTTTTTTGTTGCTAAGCCTAGGGGTTGTACCCTTGGTGTTAGTGCTCAATGAATTAGTGAACTGGGGCTGGTCTTCAGATAAAACCTTAATCGGGTTTGCTGTCTCGGCACTGAGTTTGCTCGCTTTTTTCTGGCATGAACGTCGCGTGAAGCACCCACTGGTCGATGTGAAATTATTTCGTTATACGAGTTTTACGGCGAGCATCGGTGTGCGCGCAATGTTTATGTATAGTTGGATGCTCGTGTTGTTGTTTTTACCTTTGTACTATCAAAATATCTTAGGGTTTACGCCCTTAAAAACGGGCCTCACTTTATTATTGTTAACTGTTGTAGCGGGTGCAGCATCGCCACTAACGGGACATGCTTTAGATAAGGTGGGCTTTAAAAAGGTGTCGCGCGTAGCTTTATGGTGTTCAGTTGTGGCAACGGGGATGTTTGCATGCATGACTTATATTCAAGCCACCTGGTATGTGAGTATTGCCATGATTTTTTATGGTTTATCCTTGGGAATGTTGCTTACCAGTACGATTAATGGGGTTTTATCTTCGGTGCCAGAAACGGTATCCGGTGCGTGTATGGGAATATTTTTTACGGCAGCGTTTCTCGTGTCGGCAATCAGCATTGCCGTGGGGGGTAGCTTGATGGCGTTGGTTTCTCGTTGGCATTTGCCAGTTGCTTTGCGCACACAAACAATAGAGCGTATGGCGCAAGGGGTGGCGCCAAGTCAGCATGCGACATTGCAAATTGCTCATCAGGCCAAAACAGCTTTTTTAACAGGGTTTTCTGTGAATATGTGGATTTGTTTTGGGTTGTTGTTGATAGGTTTATGGTTGTCGCGTTTTATGCGGACGCATGTGTTGCAAGACTAGCCAATGCTCGAGTTTTTTTGTAAGATGCTCATCCTATCTATAAGTATTAATAAGGATTTTCTATGACGACTACCCGTTGGATGAAAACACCGTGATTGCGGCGGGCCTTGTTTAGGTGTAGCATGCGAGTAAGTTGAACAATACCTATAAGGAGCATGTAATGCCAGAAACCAAACCCGTGGAAACACCAGAAAAAAAAGCAGATAATCTATTTCAGTACATGCAAAAAAATGGCGCCTTTCAAGACGTTTTTGAAGAAAAAAGACAAGGTGATCAATCCGCACGTGATTTCTTTGACGTGTTGGTGGAAGGTGCGGGTGGCATCGAAATGGCGGAGAAGCTTTTTAACTCGGGGCGTTTTAATTTCGAAGATCCTGCAGTACTGTTACCCGCTTTTAGAGGAAATCCGCCAACTTACTTACCTTTACCGACCACTTATTTTGGCCCCGACGAGAAGTCGCCTTGGTTTGATCAGGCAGACTTTGAGCACTTCGATCGGGGGCACGTGAAACAAGATCTTATCGCTGCCTATCGTCAATCAAGTCACAACGAGAGCCGACCATTACCGGATGATGTGTTGTCACGCCTGATCGATGCTTTTATGTGGCGGGGGGCGAAGATTAACCCTAAGACCATGACAATAGCTCGTTACGATAATGCTGATATAATGCCTTATGATGAAGTACTGGACATCTCTACGTGGGATGATAAAAATGCATGTACGTGTTATTCGCTTACTAAAGTACAGCCAAGTGAACTCACTCAACAAAACTTGACGTTGATTGATATCTTTGATGCCGCGAGTTGGGTACAGCAGCAATTACAACAGCGTTTAGAAGCGAGAAAAAGCCTATTGGCACGTAATCGTCGCGCACAACTCCCTCAACAATTAGCCCCAGTACTCTGTGCTGTGCCTGGTTTTAATGAAGTTTTCAATCAACGTAACGAGCAGTGCGCTAATTTTTCTACGCCAGAGGCGTTTGCTCGGCACATTCTAGAAACGGTGGAGAATCCTACGCAGGTATTGACTAGCGCAGTGGCGGGTAGGTTTTCTTTTGCTGCGTATACGCGCCAGAGTGCTGATGTGTCGTTGTTTTTAGCGCTTGGTATTAAATAATAACCAGACTACCGCAAAGGGTGAACAACGCTATTACTTTCTTCAAAATCGACAAATGTCGATTTCAAAGAAAGTGGCAGGGGGTATTTACTTTCTTCAAAATCGACAAATGTCGATTCTAAAGAGGCTAAAAAGGGCTGGTTGAACCTGGAATGATCTTTTTGTTACCCACCAAAAATCCAACGGATAATCGTAAAGAATATGACGGCCAAGATGGCGCCGGCAGGTAGGGTGATTACCCAAGACATAAAGATGGAGCGGATGGTTTGCATGTTGAGCGCCGCAATACCACGGGCAAAGCCCACACCTAATATGGCGCCCACCAGGGTTTGTGTAGTGGACACAGGTAAACCAAAGCCAGAAGCGAGCACCACAGTAGCGGCTGTCGATAACTCTGCGGCAAAGCCACGAGAGGGCGTTAATTCGGTAATGTGTGTGCCGACGGTGGCAATCACTTTGTAACCCATGGTGGCTAAGCCTAAGACGATACCTGCCGCACCCAAATAAAGAACCCATGGTTCTAGCGCGACATTGCTGATAACAGCGCCGTATTTTACCGTGCTAATGACAGACGCCAGTGGACCAATGGCATTGGCGACATCGTTGGAACCATGTGCGAATGCAACCGCACAAGCTGAACAAATTTGTAAAAAAGCAAAGACTCTTTCAACGCTCGCAAACATAAATACTTTGTCTTTGCTGGGGTCGGCTTCTATATTACGAATACAAAAACGCACGAGCAAGGTTGCGATCACACTTAAACCTAAGGCAATAAAAACATCTTGCTGAAAATTAAAATGAATAAAGTTCACATGCGCTAATCCTTCGCGCAAAGTGACCATGCTGACAATAAAGGCAAGCAGGGCAGCGTAAAAAGGTAAGAATTTTTTCGCATTTTTAAAGGGATTATCGGTGTTAAAAATTAAATGTTGTATGCTCACAAAAATCATATAGGCAATTAGACCCGCGATAAATGGGGTGAGAATCCAGCTGAGTACGATGTTAGTGACGACGTGCCAGTGAATCACATGCGTACCTAAATTAATTGCCGCAAAACCGACAATAGCACCAACGATGGTGTGTGTTGTTGAGACGGGCAAACCTTTATAGGTTGCATACAATAACCATACGCCAGCCGCTAACAATGATGCGAGCATGCCGTAAATAAGTAAGTTGGGTGTGTGCGCTAAGAGTGCGGGGTTGATGATGTCGTTACGAATGGTATTCGTGACTTGGCCACCAGCAAGAATAGCACCGCCAGCTTCAAAAATGGCCGCAACAATGGTGGCTTTTAAAAAGGTAAGGGCTTTGGAGCCAACGGATGTACCCATGGCATTGGCGACATCATTTGCGCCGATGCCCCAAGCCATGAAAAACCCTAGTACCGCTGCCAACAGAATAAAGGTAGAACCGTGATCCATAATGGTGTGAACTCATGCTTAGTAAAATGGCATTATGCATGAAAATGAAGAAATGTGTAGTGAAACCTAAAAGCCTAATGGATGTTGTTAAATCCGGCAGAAAAGGGCTGTTCAAATAGTGGGCTTGTTATTTCTTGAGCTGGCTGCTGAAGGGAGTCTCTGGCTTAAGAAGGTTTCCTTCCGCATCTCGCATATTAGCTTCTTGGGTGATGGATTTATTGTTTTGTAATATCTTAGATAACGAGCGTTTCGCACTCGGCGCAATGTCCTGATTCTTTGTGGTGGCTAGGTTTTTGCGAGAAAACCCAAAGGTTTTTCTTGTATTGTTTTTCAATGTTTGCGCGGCACGCTTCACACGCGCCAGTAAACGTTGTAGGCGTGAAGGTTTTTCGTGGGTGCTGGATATTTTCTTGCTCATGAGGTAAGTCTAGATGATATTTCAGGCCTTGCTAGGGATTGCTTCATTATATGCTAGAATATTGGCTGTCTGCCCCGGTAGCTCAGCTGGATAGAGCGATCCCCTCCTAAGGGATAGGTCAGAGGTTCGACTCCTCTCCGGGGCGCCACCCCTTTACAAAATCTCAAAAACTATGTTATACCTAGGGTGTGTCTTGATATACGATTATTTAGGGGGTTATCATGTCTTTGCTTGTTTTAATAAGGCGGCGGCTGTCCGATTTACTGAGTCGGCAGTCATCATTAAATTTGTTTCCTACTCCTGTGCTTCTTCCTCTCCCGGCAACCAAGCCGATCTATAAGCCGATGCGTTACGCTACGCGACGTACTTGGCGAACACATCGATTTATTTAAATCGATCTTCTAACTTACATTTAATTTACTAACACACAATATTAAGGTGTGATGATATGCGTTATGAAAAATATGCGGCGTTCGCGCGCGCGCAAGATATTCAGGGGATCTGCGAGCCTTTTTTAGAAGCACTGGGGTTAAACTTTTTTCAGTATTGTAAGAGTTTTTCTGATGGCGGCTGGATGGTTGTGAATGGCAACCGTCAGTGGCTGCAGGATTATTTTGAACGAGAATTCTACCGAACATCGAACTTTCGTGGGGCGCCGGAAGACTATCCAGAACAATATCTTTTTTCTTCGAGCCTTACAGAGGGACATGAAATAGCAGTCTTTGCAAAGAAACAGTATGGTGTTGGTGACACGCTAACCATCAGGCACTTTACTGAAGATGGGGTGGAATTCTTCATTTTTGGCGCGCCAGTTGAGAGAACGGACAGCGTACAATTTTTCTTGAACCATATGGATAAGCTTCAGCAATTTATGTTGTATTTTTTCGATCGTGCGCGGCAGGCACTTTCGCACATTGCGATGGAGAAACTTTATTTGCCCTACGATAATTTTCCACACAAAGAGATCTCGGGTGACGGCATGGCGAATGTGAAAAAACTGTTTAATCTGAAGCGTTTTTATTTTGACAGCAAACAATATCTCACCCATAAAGAAGTGGAGTGTTTGCGCTGGGTTGGGCAGGGTAAGAGCTTAACGGAGGTTGCTATGATACTGGGTAATTCTGAACGGACAGTGGAATCCCATGTTTCTCATGCCAAAGAAAAGCTTCAGTGTTACAAGATGACCCAACTGGTGCTGCGCGCACGCGAGCTTGGGTTTATTTGATCGCTAAATCGCGCTACGATTCCAGTTATGAAAACACACTTGGTTTGGTTTCGGCGTGATTTACGGGTAGCGGATAATCCTGCACTGGCTGCAGCTTGTCGAGATGCTGGTGCGCGCGTGATGGCTGTCTACTGTCTTACGCGCCAAACCTGGCAGCGTCATGATGTGGGGCAACGACAGGTCGATTTTATGCTGCAGCACGTGGCATCGCTTTCTTCCTCTCTGGCTGCACTGAATATACCCTTGTTAATCCTTGATTGCGATTTGTATTCGGAGGTAACTGAGGCATTGATGGCATTGTGTCAGCAACACACCGTCAAGGGACTATTCACAAATGCAGAATATGTCCTGGATGAACGCCGGCGAGATGCTTTGGTAAAAAAATCCTGCGATCAGCATGCGGTTGATTTTCATCAGTATGGCGATCGATTGATGGTGTCACCAGATAGTCTGAAAACGCAACAGGATAAACCTTACCAAGTATTTACGCCGTTTAAAAAAAAGTGGTTAAACCTTTTATCACTTAAAAAGCCATTTCCAACCCCCACTCAACGCGCTGACATCGGCATTGCGCCTGATGGTTTACCTGCGATAGCTGTTGCTCATGAACATTGGCCAATAGGCGAGGAGGTGGCCCACGCCCGCTTACAACGATTCTGTGAAAATAAATTATTTGATTACAAGAATAAGCGTGATTTTCCAGCCTTAAATAATACTAGCCAAGTATCTGCTTATTTATCACAGGGGGTCTTGTCTGCTAATCAATGTATCCATGCGATGTTTGATGCCTTGCAAGTGGATACCATTTCTCAGTTATGTAGCGATGCAGGTGCAGCGTGCTGGTTGAGTGAATTAATTTGGCGGGAGTTTTATCAATACATTGCTTATCATTTTCCACACGTGTGCCAGCATAAACCCTTTAAGCCGGCAACAGAAAACATTGTATGGCACAAGAATAATGCGCACCTTGAGGCATGGAAATCGGGAAGAACGGGTATTCCCATCGTGGATGCAGCCATGCGACAGCTAAATCAAACGGGCTGGATGCATAATCGCTTACGCATGGTTGTGGCGATGTTTTTCAGTAAAAATTGTTTTTTAGATTGGCGTTTGGGCGAGCGTTATTTTATGCAACAATTAATTGACGGGGATTTTGCATCTAATAATGGCGGGTGGCAGTGGAGTGCATCGACAGGGACAGATTCTGCACCTTATTTTCGGGTGTTTAATCCGATTAGTCAAAGCGAAAAATTTGATTCAAAGGGTGACTTCATTCGGCGATATTGTCCAGAATTGGAAAGTTTGACCGCGAAACAAATTCATCAACCTGATGCGTATGGAAAACATGAGTTAGATTACCCACCGCCGATCGTTGACTTAAAAACCACACGTGCTGATGCAATCACCGCATTTAAAAAATTAAACTAGCCGGCGCGCAGTGCCGGTAAAAGCTGGAATGCGGAGTTGGTACTGTGTGCACGGAAGGCCGCATTACCACACGAAACCAGGGCTTAATCTAGCGGCTGCTTGCTGCGATAGCCACTCGCTAAGCTGATCGCTTAATGGCTTAGGTGCATGCTCTAGTATATGGTCTTTGGCCGTTAGACCACGCGCACAATCAAGTGTGATAAATGTCTCTTCCCCTTGGGCATTGACTTGTATTGCCTCTGGCACTGCTCGCCAAAAGGGGTGAAAATCTATCTGCGTTGTTTCACCGTTGATATGGGTGATTTCCAGTTGACCGAACAAATGACCTTTGCTAGCTGGCAAGAGTTCAGCATTTTGAATCTGCTCTCTGAGTGTCATGGGTAATAATAGCAATGCGTTTTCTGCCAATGCTGCATGTGTAGATATGAGATGGGCAAGTTGTTTGCTGTCGTATGTCATGATCAGCGTTTCTTTTCGTATAAGCTCATCTGAATCGCCCGGGGTAAGTGAATAGAATGTTTGGAGTTTTGCAGTTAACGCTGGATGCCGAAGATTGTCTGGTATCATCGCTGCCATGGTGCCAGACATATATTGTGCATGTTTTTTTGCAAAATCTTCTAAGAGAGTGAGTTTGCTTCTCATCCCCAAGGTCACGATCGTAGTGCCCGCGGTGCGGGCTGATTCGGACGGCACGATACTGGCTTGTGTACTGGCTTGTGTTCTGGCTTGTGTTTTCACCTTTTCAGGAGTCAAGATAGGCATTCTTTCAAGCGTAGGACGCGCTGCTTCCTCAGTGGCGGTGAGCAGCATTTTTTGATGTGTCTCAGCTGATACGCCAGTTTGAGGTGGGATGTTAGGTAGTGGGAGCCTACGTTTAAAGTGAATGCTCGTGCTTCTTTCACATGACACAAATGAAGCGTCATTTTGAATAAATGCCAGTATTTTTTCGAGGGTGGTCTGATCGTTTAAAGCCGCTAAATTCGGAATAATTAGCATGTATCCATTCGGTTGTTTTTTTCCGTTGATGGTTTCTCCTGCTGTTGAAAACCAAACGGGATTTAATAAATGCAAGACTTCGCATAAATGATTCATCGCATTCATCAAGAACGCATGGTAAGCCTGAGCGTTATCTTTTGGGGTTAAGCTGATTTTAACACCGGTGTTATCTGATTTTGTCTGCCATAGGGAAGCTCTAAGAGAAGAAAGGGTGGCATCTTGTTTCACGGGATTCTCTGCCGATTTGTATGAAATCACGCGCTTGAGTAACTTGCTTAGGGGGGCGCTGAGCTGCTCGAGAAAGCTGCGTTCAGCCGGGGTTGTGGGGGTCAAGACCTTTTTTACAGGTTGATATGCCGCCGTTAACTGGCTGTTGCGACTAGTATACTGACCCTTGTATGAGGTGTGCGCCCTTAGAGCTGTCAAAGGCTTCACAGGGTTGGGCGGTGTTGGTTGAATTCTTTGCCTGGTTAGAGAGCTATATTCATGAAGTGTCACACCTGGTGAGGCGCCAGATGCAGCGACCTGCAAGATACCATATGTTTGTACTAGTTCTGCTAATGTATTTTGATTGAATTCATTACCTGTGTCGTTCATCGTTTTTCCCCTTTGAATTATTGAGGGTATTTTGGATATATAAGGAAGCCTTGTCAAGGTACGTGCGGACCTGCATGACAAGATGGGTGCCCCGGCTAAAGACCGGGGTGAGAAGATAATTACGCTGCAGTAGTTTGCTGTTCTGGCAGGGTGATGTTGAGCTCAAGCACGGAATGCTCACCATCGCGCTCTAAACCAACTTTGACTTGCTCGCGGTCGATTTCCACGTACTTGCTGATCACGTCGATCAATTCTTGCTGCAACTTCGGTATGAAGTCTTCTTCCGTTGAGGTTGAGTGGCGTTGATGGGCAACGATAATTTTTAAGCGTTCACGCGCCAAGGATGCCGTATTTTTTTGTTCGCGTTTAAAAAGATTGAGCCATTTCATGTGGTTTCCGCCTCCCGTTTGCCTTTGCTACCAAAAATACGTTGTAAGATACTGCGTTTTTCCGTTTCAATGAATCGCATTGGACGATCTTCTCCGAGTAAACGATCAATCGCATCAAGATACGCTTGGCCAGCATCGCTTTCAGTATCTAATACAACCGGACTACCAGAGTTAGATGCACGTAATACGGCTTTAGATTCTGGAATCACACCAAGTAACGGAATCGCTAAAATATCTTGGATATCTTCAACGGTGAGCATGTCGCCAGCTTCAACACGCGCTGGAGAATAACGTGTGACAAGCAAGTGTTCTTTTACTGGATCTTGACCGTCTTCCGCACGTTTGGATTTGCTTGCTAAAATACCGAGTATGCGATCAGAGTCACGCACCGAGGAAACCTCTGGATTAGTAACGACAACCGCTTGGTCAGCAAAGTACATTGCCATGAACGCGCCTTTTTCAATACCGGCAGGTGAATCGCAAACAATATAGTCGAAGTCTTTATCTAATTCTGCTAAGACTTTCTCAACGCCTTCTTGCGTGAGTGCATCTTTATCACGCGTTTGTGAAGCAGGTAGGATAAATAAGTTATCTACGCGCTTGTCTTTGATCAGCGTTTGCTTAATATTTGCTTCGCCGTGGATAACGTTTACGAAGTCATAGACCACGCGGCGTTCACAGCCCATAATCAGATCAAGATTACGTAAGCCCACATCAAAGTCGATCACGACTGTTTTGTGACCACGCAGTGCGAGACCGGTTGCTAATGCGGCGCTTGTGGTAGTTTTTCCAACACCGCCTTTACCTGAAGTGACGACAATAATTTCAGCCACAAGAAATTCCTTATATTTCAATCACCAAAGAGTAAATGCTAACGTGAATTCATGGAAAGCACAATAAGTAAACTGAAGAATTTATCCACAGGTGATTAGGATAATGAGTCGCAACTTAACTTACCCTCTTTAATGCGGATTCGGATGAGTTCGCCATCGCGCTGTTTTTGGATATTGTCATGCTGGGTGTAAATACCCGCAATGGACACTAATTCCGCATCTAGCGATTGGCAGAAGATTTGTGCAGACTCATCGCCTTGTGCACCGGCTAATGCGCGACCACGCAAAGGGCCGTAGACGTGAATATGACCATCCGCGACGATTTCCGCGCCACGACTGACGGGCGCAATCACGATTAAGTCGCCACCTTTGGCATAAATTTGTTGGCCAGAGCGAACGGGCTGTGTGATCACCTTGGTTTTGTTAGCCGTTTCGGGGCTTGTTGGCTTCAGGGTTGGGACGGCCACTTCGGGAGCCGAGGCGGTTTCTTCCGCAATGGGTTTTTTCTTTGGCACAGACAGAATGGCTAGGCCAGCCTGGGCTGCCGCGCGGTGTATTTTGGTAGAGCCACCTTTAATACCTACCGGCACTAGGCCATGTTTTTGTAGGAGATTACGAATTTCTTTGAAAGGGATGTCAAGAGGGATGCCAGCTACGTGCTGAAGATCGAGAACGATAGGGGCATTTTCAAAGAATTTAGGGCTTTGAGCGATCATGTCGATAATTTGTGCCTCGATGGCTTGGGTATCTAATTTTTCTAGCAGCAATGAGGTGAGGGTAAATAAGCCTCCTTTGAGTTCAAATGCGGCTTGTTCGATGGTGTCGGTCATAGGTGTCCCTTTGTTTTATCGTGTCTAACTGCTGTCATCCCGGCCGTAGCTTGTCATCCCGGGCTCCGACCCGGGATCTCCATCAGCCTCTATCGAGTTTACTAGCGTCCGAAGGAGGTCCCGCGTCAAGCGCGGGATGACAAGCTACGGCCGGGGTGACAGCTACTGATCTGAATAACAGTTACGGTATTAAGCCCGACAGTGTATAATAAACATCTAAGAAATTGTAGTGAGGCCAAACATGGATTATTTTTGGCAGAGCAGCTACGACAATGGCGTGCCTTCGGAGATTTCTCCGGACCAAGATGCCTCCTTAGCAGAATGCTTTGATTGCAGTTGTCGACAATTTGGCGCATTACGCGCCTTTACGCACATGGGCGTTTCTCTTTCTTATCAATCCTTAGCGACGCATGTTGATCATCTGGCGCGTTACCTCCAACAAGATTGCCACATTCAACCTAGCGATCGCGTTGCGATTATTTTACCAAACTCTTTACAGTTCCCGATTAGTTTATTTGCGATTTTAAAAATTGGTGGCGTTGTGGTGAATGTCGATCCGTTTCATAACGAAGAAGACATGACGAGACAGATAAACGATGCCGGTGTTACGACGGCGATTGTTTTCTCACATGTGATAGATGTTTTTTCTAAAGCCTTGCCGAACACAAAAGTGAAGCATGTTATCACAACGCATTTAACGGACATGATGCCATGGCATCAACGTGTGTTTTTGCAAAGTGTTTTTCGTTTTAAAGGGATGATCCCTTGTGAAAAAATTGCTACGTCTGTTTCATTTAAAAAAGCCTTGAAGGCAGGTAGTAAATCACTGCTTTCCCCCGTGACGATTAAGCCGGGATACTTAGCTTTTCTGCAATATACCAGTGGTTTTTCTGGTTCGCCCAAGGGGGTGATGTTGTCACATGGGAATGTGTTGTCGAATGTTTCACAGGTGTTGGCGTGGGTAAAAAACGACGTACAGCTAACGCGAGAAACTGTTGTGACAGCATTGCCTTTGTATCATATATTTAGCTTGACGCTGAATTGTTTTTGTTTGTTAAAATTAGGTGGCCACAATGTGTTGGTGACCGATCCAAGAAATATTGGTCTCTTGATTAAAACCTTTAAGAAATATCCTGTAAGTATTTTGTTGGGTGCAAACAATTTGTTTTCTGCTTTGCTTCATCATCCAAAATTTAAAACGGTGAATTTTTCTCGCTTGCGCATTGCCTTGGGTGGTGGTGCACCGGTGCAATTGACCGTGGCGAGGCGCTGGGAACAAGTGACGGGAAAGCAACTATCACAAGGTTACGGTTTAACTGAGGCATCCCCGGTGGTTGCGGTGAATCCTCTCTCCTTAACAGCATTTAATGAAAAAGTGGGTTTGCCGCTGCCGAGTACGGAAGTGCGGGTCGTGGATGAGCTGGGGCATTCTGTTTCGATAGGCGATGTAGGTGAGCTATGGGTGCGTGGACCGCAAATTATGCAAGGCTATTGGGGGGATCCGGTTGAAACAGCTGCCGTCATGCATAAGGGCTGGTTAGCGACTGGGGATTTGGTCTATCAAGATGAAGCTGGTTTCTTGTCCGTGGTCGATCGTAAAAAAGATATGATTGTTGTGTCGGGTTTTAAGGTGTATCCCAATGAGGTCGAAGCTGCGTTGGCACAGCATCCTGATGTACGTGAAGTGGCTGTTGTGGGGGTGAAGGCCGGCGATGGTGATGCAGAAGTGCGCGCGTTTATTGTTGCCGAGCGGCCTATTCCGACAGAAAATCTACAGAAATGGTGTCGCGAGCACCTAACTTCCTATAAAATACCGCAATCGTTTGAATTCCGGGACACGCTGCCAAAAACATCGGTAGGAAAAATACTGCGCCGGAAGCTGATTGAGGAATAAATTATGACAGCACTTGTGAAAAAAGCCGTGTTTCCTGTCGCGGGATTAGGCACACGTTTTTTACCTGCCACTAAAGCTAACCCCAAAGAAATGTTACCCATCGTGGACAAACCGCTAATTCAATATGCGGTAGAAGAAGCGCTAGCAGCGGGCGCCACGGAAATGATTTTTGTGACCAGTGCCAGTAAGCGTGCGCTGGAAGATCACTTTGATTCTAACTTCGAATTAGAAACCAAATTACGTGAACGCGGAAAACTCGACACCCTCAAAATTGTCGAAGATATTATTCCTAAACATGTATCGTGCGCCTACGTGCGACAACATGAAGCCTTAGGCTTAGGACACGCCGTCTTATGTGCAAAACCTCTAGTGGGCAACGAACCTTTTATGGTGTTATTAGCTGATGATTTAATTGATAAAGGCGAGCACGAAGTCTGCATGAAACAAATGGTGGACTGCTATGCTCGCGATAAATCGACGGTCTTGGCGGTGCAGACTGTGCCAGCAACGGATACGGATAAATACGGCATTGTTTCACTTGCTGATGCATGGAAAGGTTATAATCGTATTACGGCCATCGTTGAAAAACCTAAACCTGATGTTGCCCCATCAACATTAGCTGCCGTCGGACGCTACGTTTTAACGCCACGTATTTTTCATCACCTCGAACACATTCCCAAAGGCGCAGGGGGAGAGTTACAACTCACCGATGCGATTGCGCGCGTGGTTGAGGACGAGGCTGTTTTTGCGTTTGAATTTTTAGGCACCCGTTATGACTGTGGCGACAAACTGGGGTATCTGAAGGCGACCATTCATTATGCGCTGCAGCATCCTGAGGTGGGGGAGGCGTTTACGGCTTATTTAGCTGAGGTCGCTGCGCCGTCACCCCGCGCTTGATGCGGGACCTCCTTCAGCCTCTAGTTTACTTTCTTGGAACCTGACAAGCCACCACCGTCACCCCGGCCTTGAGCCGGGATCTCCGTCTACTACCTTAGTACCAACGCCGTCATCCCGCACTTGATGCGGGATCTCCATCTACTACCTTAGTACCAACGCCGTCATCCCGCACTTGAGGCGGGATCTCCATCTATTACTTTAGTACTTTCAGGAGACCCCAGTTCAAGGCCCGGGATGACAGGTGGCCCTTAATAAATCCTTAAGCTTTATCGTGTATACTTGCCTTCAGAAGCCCGACTATCCGGGCGATTTAAAACAAGGAGATGATGATATGCCTAACGCTGGTAGAAAATTGAAGCCAAACTTTAACAGCTCAGGAGCACCTAATGTGCTAGAACTGCTTCCTGGACTATTCTCTAAGCTAAAAACTTGGATGAGAAAGTATCACGCGGCTTCTACGGGTCTTTATGATACCTTGAATGGGTGGTATATCGATGTTCGTGAAAATAAAGAGGGAAAGACTCGTTGGGCAAAAGTGGGTGTAAATATTCGTAATCTCGGCCGTGCCCTGGGCTTGGGTATTGTCGGTGTGATTGCTGCCCCCGCGTGTGTATTGTTTGATGCATTTTTCCTGCTGGCGCGTCAGGCTTATCAGGATGCACGACATCCAGAAACACCCTTAAATTCGCGTGAGCAACCGCAAAAGCCTATGTCCAAAACGTTCGCAGGGACGCTAGCTGTAGCGATCTTTCTCATCAATTTACTCTTTGTGCCACCACTTATTGCTTTAGGCTTGGGTGTTATCTTGGGTGCTGCCGGCCTTACCTTGGGTCTTGCCGGTGTGCTTTCGCCTTTCTACTTACTGATTGCACTCGTTATTGTTTCTAAGGCGGGGTATAAGAAATTCAAGAAGAATCAGGAATCTAAGGCGCTTGGTTCTACAGATGCAAAATCAGTAGATCGTTATAGATTGGAAGTGACATTGCTAAATCCAAAGGCCCTGGTGCAGGAATACAAGGTGGGAGAGGTCTGTAAGACGACGGTGTCAAGCGACTATCAAGCTGACGTTAATAATGGGTTTCCTTCTAATACGGTCACCAACGAGATGCTGTTGGCGCAGTTAAAGAGTGCGGAAAAAGCGCTTTCTTGCTCTGAGGGAAATGATGCTATATTTGAGCCACCGATGAGAGGGGTTCTTTCTGAGCGCTTTAATCATGATGCGCTTTCTCCAAACGCAAAAAGTGTATGTAATAAGCTCTTTAATAGTGAACCCCTCGCTCGCACAAAAGAAAATGTTGAGGCGGTTCAAGAGCTTAAAAGGAATCTTAATCCATAAATTTTTGTCATTCCAGAATTTGCGAAGCAAATGTCTGGAATCTAGATCCCAGACATTTTCCTTTGGAAAATTCTGGGATGACAAGCCACCCCTGTCATCCCGCACTTGACCCGGGGTCTCCTGATAACACTATGGTGCTAAATGGAGATCCCGGGTCGGGGCCTGGGATGACAGTCATGCCTCGGTGATCTGAATCATTTTCTCTAAGGCCTTGCACGCATTTTCTTTAATCCACGCTTGGCCTTTGCTGTCCAAGCGTTGGCGTTGGCCGGTGAATTCATTCACCACATCACCAGGTTGCACCAAATTAAAGTCCGGCATTTTTTCTTGGCGCAATAAATCTAACATCGCCACCAGGTGCGGCGGATCGTTACGGGACATAGTCGCGCAGCCGCAACCAACGGACTGCATGCCGCGGTCGTTGACTTCGCCCATGTTTACCACCTCAATGTTGCGCTGCATACAAAAGTCTTTGAGGTTTTTGACCATGTGATTTTCCGTCGCCACGGCATATTTCTTCGTGTTTGCACGATCATTCGTCACGCAATCCCACAAAAACTTCGTTGAGCCATAACCGTCGACTTCCGTCACGACTTCGGGGCGACATTCGGGATGTGCTAAGGTGGTGTAACCTAAGTTTTTCCAATGATGCACCATGTTGCTGGTGTAATAACTGTGTACGGCGCAATGACTGGCAAAGCAAATTAATTGCGAGTCATCAAAATGTTTGAGTGCATCTTTATCCAGATTGTCTAAACTAAAGTTCGCACCTTCGGTGCCGCCAGGCCAGTAAGCAATTTTCGTTTTTGGAATGCCGGTCCAAATCGCGACGTTTTCTGCCATGTAACGATCGGGCATAAATAAAATCTTTTTGTTATGCGCTAAGGCCCAACGGAAAATCTTTTCAACGTTGGAGCTGGTACACACCGATCCGCCTTGCGCACCCGTCATGGCTTTTAATCGGCCGGAGGTGTTCATGTAACAAATCGGTAAAATGTTTTCTTTGCCGTAGCGTGCATTTAAATCTTCAAATGCTGGCGTTACCATATAATCTTTGGCATGCATTTCCATGGTGCAGCCAGATTTTGGATTAGTGATAAACACTTCTTGTTCGTCATTTGCCAAAACACTAATGCTTTCTGCCATAAAGTGCACCGCGGCTTCGACAATGTATTTTTTTTCAGGATTGCGCGCCGCTTTTAAGGCGAGCTCATAGGAATCGCCGACTTGGCCGCCGAATATTTTAATTAACTTAACGATTTCACCGCCCATGTAATAATGCGCGAGGATGAGGAGCTTATCGCCCAAGGTATCTAGTGCCGGTTCGATGTATTTGCGCATCCAAGGGATCACCGTTTTAGGATCACGATCGGGGAGGGAAATATACTCTTCTGCGTAAGGAACGAATTCTTTTTGATAGCGATCGAGGGGATAATCGCTTTGGCAGATCGACATGTTGGGTGTCAGGATGGTGTCACTGCTTTCGAAGTCGGTTGTTGTTTGTTTGAAGTTGTTTAACATAATTGTATACATCATTGGTTGTGTATGGGTTGAGGATCACTTTCAAAAACACGCGAAGCATTAGCATTTGTCATTCCAGAACTAGCGTTGTCATCCCGCGCTTGACGCGGGATCTCCTGAAAGCACTACAGTCGCAGACGGAGACCCCGGGTCAAGCCCGGGGTGACAGTATCGTCTCAAGTAATCTGCCGCCTTTCAACCGAGATGCCTGATTCCACCGTCAAGTGAGGAAAATCTTCACGAAAATGACCACCGCGGCTTTCGCAGCGTTTGAGTGCCGCTTTCGTAATGAGTTCCGCCACTTGAATAATATTCCGTAATTCAATCAAATCGCGTGTGACCGTGTGTTTCCAATAATAGGCATCCACCATGGCTTGTCGCGCGCGAATCAATCGCAATAAATCTTCTAAACCTGCTTGGGTGCGGACGATGCCGGCATACGCATTCATTTCACTGCGTAATCCACGCCAATGTGCATTAATTTGTGTCGCTCGACGAAGGTCTTGTACGCTTTCTGAATCCCACACTGAAGGTGGGTTAGTTAATGCCAATGGTTCGCGCAGCGTTTCAGCAATATCTTTCGCGGCTAAGCGGGCCATAATCACGCCTTCTAATAAAGAATTGCTGGCTAAGCGATTGGCGCCATGTAAGCCACTAAAAGCGGTTTCACCAACGGCATATAAACGTTTTAAATCAGTGCGACCTTGCATATCACTCATGATGCCACCACAAAGATAGTGTGCAGCAGGAACAATGGGGATTAAGTCGGTTGTCATGTTGATGCCAATTTTCTTCAGCATCTTATCAATCAGTGGAAAGCGCTCTTGTAAAAATGTCGCATCCAGGTGACGCACATCTAAATACATAAAGTTATGTTGGCACTGTTCGATTTCAGAAAAGATAGCACGTGCAACGATATCCCGTGTGGCAAGTTCCATCGCGGCCGGCGAGTACTTTTTCATGAAGCGTTCGCCATTTTCTGGATGAACTAAATACGCTCCTTCACCGCGTAGTGCTTCTGTAATTAGAAAGGTGTTTAAATCGCTGTTATACAGCAAAGTAGGATGAAATTGATAAAACTCCATGTTGCCTACACGCGCACCGGCACGATAAGCCATAGCGATACCATCACCAGTTGCCGTATCTGGATTTGAGGTGTAACGATAAATTTTACCGGCACCACCTGTGGCAAGCACGGTGCATTGGCTGGTCACTGTATCAATTAAGCCCGTTTGTTCGTTTAACACGTAAGCGCCAATGACTTCACCCAAGTCGCCTGGCTGATGAGGTTTTGTTTGCGTAATTAAATTGACAGCCGCATGATGTTCCGAGAGGGTGACATTCTCACAAGTTTTGATGGCAGCCAGTAAGGCTTGAATGATTTCTTGACCGGTATGATCGCCTGCATGATAAATGCGACGAATGCTATGTCCACCTTCCTGCGCGAGGTTCGCATCGAATCGCACACCATTTTTTACTAAAAATTTAATGGCCTCAGCACCGAGGTGCAACATATCATTGACGATGTCGGGATCCGCTAAACCATCGGAGGCTTTTAGTGTATCGTCGACATGGCTTTTGATGTCTTCTTCATGTTGGCTGGCTGCGGCAATACCGCCTTGTGCCCAACGGCTATTGGATTCGCCGAGTTTACCTTTGCTGATTAAAGTGATTTTGCAGTGCGGCTGTTGTTGGCTTAACGCCAAGACAGTCGATAAGCCTGCAATCCCACTGCCGATGACTAATACATCAGTTGTGACTTGTTGACCTTGTTGAGAAATAGTGGCCATATTCTGTGCTCTCTAAAAGATGGCGCCAGGGTAACAAATGATGGGCGTTATCACAACCAACCCACGGGGATTTGCAACACGGTGGGTGTGAGCCAGGTGACTTCGTCGGACATATTGATAAGTAGGCCGAAGGGGAGCTTGTTTTGTTTGATGAAAAGTTCTAGATTTTGAATCGTGTCTGCTCGTACTCGGCGTCCATGTTTGATTTCGATAGGTAAAGTCCCAAAGAAACCTTCTAGAATTAAATCCACCTCAACACCGCCACGTGTACGGTAGTAGTAAGGTTTCCAGTTCACGATACCTGCAACTGAAAGCCCTCTAAGGATTTCTTCAATGACAAACCCCTCAAACGATTGTCCCATCATGGGATGTCTATCCAGCATATCCTGATTGGGTATTTGTGTGAGATGGTGAAGTAAGCCACTATCAGTTAAATACCCTTTGGGCAGTTTAACTAAAGATCTGATCGCTGTTTTTTCATAACTGGGTAATATTCGCCACAAATAGGTTCCTGCAGCAATTTCAAGGTAATCTCTAGCGGTACTTTCATTGACATCTAGTGCTCTTCCTAGTTCTACCTTGTTAATAATGGTGCTGGATAAATAGGAAAGCATAGATAAGAACCGTTTGTATTTTAGTACATTGATCTTGGGGAATAATCGCTTGATGTCTCTATTTAGGTAGGTATTTTCATAGTTATCAAACCACTTTTTTCTTGCCTTGGTGTTATTAAGATTTAGGGGTTCAGGGTATCCCCCATAAAACCAAGCATTAAGAATCTGTTGAAGATTAATTGGAGGTGCGCCAGATACGGTAATTTTATTTTTATCTAGTTGATCGTCGAAAATATTGTAAAAGGGGCTGAGTGGAAGACGATATATCTCATTCATTTTCAACGGCGAAAGCGTGATAATGGCAATTCGACCTGCCAAAGATTCAGAAATGTGTTTGCTCAAATCAGGGTGGCTTGAACCAGTTAATATGAAGCGACCTTTTTGTTGACGTTTGTTGTCGATAACACCCCGTAGAATTTTAAACATCTCAGGACATTCTTGCGCTTCATCTATAATGACGTGATCAGGATTTTGTTTGAAAAATTGCGTAGTGTCTTTTTTAATTAGCTGAAGATCGTCACTATTTTCCAGATCTAAATACTTCCAATCAGGGAACTCTTCTTTGACGAGGGTTGTTTTTCCACATTGGCGGACGCCGAGAATAGCAACAGCAGGAAAATAGTGGAGTAGCTCTTTCAATTGTGGAACAATACTTCTTTGGAAAGACATAAGATACTCCGTTATTAATTACCCAAATATGATGCCAGTCTTGTCTTGCAAATGTAAATTTCGGGAAGCTACCCCGATATTTACATTTCATTGTATGCCAAAAAATCAAAAGTGCAAGCAAATATAACATAAATTTTAGAAAGAAGATTTGTGAGGACTTAGTGTTCAAAAAGGAGGGTATATTTTTCAGTAAAATGTAGATTTCGAATTGACGATTCGATATTTGCACATCACTGAAAGATAAGGCTCAATAAAGAGGTTTTATTCCTCAATTAAATGCAAATACCGCAGAGGCTCCCCGATATATGCACATCGCTGAGAAATAAAGAAACAAAACTAGCTTAAACCAATTCATCCGAACCAGCAGCTTCCAAGTTTGGGGTAACCGCCGCAATCGGCCCATCCAGTTCGACTTTTTCGATTTTCTGGAAACGGCTGGTGATCTTGCTAGCAGATTTATGTACGTCGGCCACGTCGTCGTTGGCTTGGCCAATGTGGCGTGCAAGATTATCCATACGTTTTTCAAAGCGCTCAAAATCTTTAGACAAATATTTCAAATGCTCCTGAATAATATGCACTTGTTTACGCGTGGCTTCGTCTTTTAATACAGCGCTGGCGGTTGTAAGTATCGCCATCATGGTTGTGGGGGAGACTAACCACACTTTAGCATGCTGTGCGTATTCAACTAAATCAGGGTAGTGTGCATGAATTTCTGCGAACACGGCTTCTGCCGGTAAAAACAAAATAGCGCCTTCGGATGTTTCGCCAGAGATAATATATTTGTCGGCAATGTCTTGAATATGTTTTTTAATATCGACACGAAATTGTTGTTCTGCAGCTTTTTTATCAGCCTCAGGCAGGGTGAAATCCGTGAGTTTTTGAAAGCTTTCCAACGGAAATTTTGCATCGATGGCCACGTTTCCGGTGGGCTCTGGTAAAAACAACATGCAATCCACACGTCGACCGTTACTTAAAGTATGCTGCAATGAAAATTGATTTTCTGGCATGACATTACGAATTAATGCATTCAGTTGTACCTCACCAAAAGCACCGCGTGATCGTTTGTCGGAGAGTACTGCTTGCAAACTGACGACATTTCCGGAGAGCTCCGTAATTTTTTTCTGCGCTTCATCAATTAATGCTAAACGTTTCACAACATCGGAAAATACCGAGGTGGTTTTTTCAAACCCTTCACTTAAACGCTTCTCTACTTGACCAGAAATTTCTTTTAAGCGTTTGTCGATTTCAGTACGGTTTTGATCCAGTGTGTCGGTGATTTGGCGACGCGCAAATAATAAGCTATTTTGCAGGCTTTCTTGCAGGGTTTTTAGGGTGTTTAATTGATGCTCGTCGAACTTTTCTCGGAAGCTTTGTAGCTGAGTATTCAGCGCCTGTTGCAGTTGCTGATTGAGCTGTTCGGCTTGCACCTCTCGCTGCCTGCGGCCATGCTTCAGTAAAAAAAGCAGCCCAGCTGCGGCGAATACAGCAAGAATTATCATGAATGGCATCTTATCATCCTGTTATGTTATGCGCCGAATAGTCAGCGCTAAGTATATTTAGTATACTATGCGAACTAAATTACGTTAACAAGGGCAAATAAATGACGACGACAACGACGCCAATCACAGTTGCTTATGGCGACGGTATTGGCCCAGAAATTATGAAAGCCACGCTTAAAATCTTAGAGGCAGCTGGTGCCAAATTAGCGATTGAAACAATCAATATTGGTGAAAAAGTCTATGAACAAGGGATCCCTGGCGGGATAGAACCTAGCGCATGGCAATCGCTTCGCCATACCAAAGTCTTTTTGAAAGCGCCAATTACCACCCCACAGGGTGGTGGCGTAAAAAGCTTGAATGTGACTGTGCGTAAAACCTTGGGTTTATATGCCAACGTGCGTCCTTGTGTGGCGTATGCACCTTACGTAAAAACGAAACATCCTAAAATGGATGTGGTGATTGTGCGCGAAAATGAAGAAGGCTTGTATGGCGGGATCGAGCATCGACAAACGCACGATGTTTTTCAGTGTTTGAAATTAAATAGCGTGCCAGGCTGCGAACATATTATTCGTTATGCTTTTGAATATGCGCGTACGAATAACCGTAAGAAAATCAGCTGTTTTACCAAAGACAATATTTTAAAATTAACGGATGGTTTGTTTCATCAAGTGTATGAAGCGGTTGCAAAAGAATATCCTGAGATTGAACATGATCATTGGATCATTGACATCGGCACCGCAAAATTAGCCAGTGAACCTGAAATGTTTGATGTGATCGTGCTGCCTAATTTATACGGTGATATTCTATCAGACGTTGCTTTAGAGCTTGCGGGTTCTGTGGGCATGGGTGGTTCTTCGAACATTGGTGATAGTTGCGCGATGTTTGAAGCGATTCATGGTTCTGCGCCGCCGATTGCAGGGCAGGGGATTGCGAATCCTTCTGGCTTGTTATCTGGTGCGATGATGATGCTAGTGCACATTGGCCAGGCGGAAATTGCAAATACCATCCGTAATGCCTGGTTAAAAACCATCGAAGATGGGATCCACACGGCTGATATTTATGATCCTTCTCACAGTCAAGAAAAAGCGAGCACGGATGCATTTGCCGATGCGGTGATTGCACGTTTGGGTCAAGTACCATCGCAGTTGCCAGCATCCGCTTTCCAAACCGATCAAAAGCCTATGCATTTAAATAATTTATCTTTTAGTGCGGCAGCTAGAAAATCCAAGCGCGAATGTGTCGGTGCCGATGTTTTTGTTTATCACCCTGAGCATGATATTGCTACCTTGGCTACAAAGCTTCAGGAGGCTGCTGGTGAAGGGTTTACTTTAAAAACCATGACTAACCGCGGATTAAAAGTTTGGCCTGAAGTGTTTACAGAAGCCTTGTGTGTCGATCAATACTGCGGCCGTTTTATGGCTGATGGCGTGGTTGCGCAAGGTGAGATTGCTAAACTATTGCAACGTGTTGCGGCGGAAGGTGTAGAGTTTGTCAAGGTAGAAAAGCTTTACAACTTCGATGGTTTACCAGGTTACTCTGCTGGGCAAGGTGAGTAATCGCATTAAAGAGTAGACTGGCGAATATAATGATCGTGTTTTTTGTATTCTTCTTGAATGTCAGTAAAGAATCTAGTTCGCTCTTTCGGTCATTGGCGTGTAGAATGCCAAGCACATGGGATTTATGACTATTTAAGGTTGATAGGCGCAGTTGATGTGCTTCTTTCGAAAACCGTCGGCGGCAGGGATAGCCGCCGTCGAGCGCCAGGGATGGCTTTATGCGTGTTTTCGAAAAATGTACCCAACTGCACCACAAATGAGATGAATGAAAAAAACCATCAACATTCTATTCGCCGGTGATTCCGGCGACGGCATGCAAGTCACCGGCATGCAGTTTACGAACACAGCCGCTATTTTTGGGCATGATGTTCAGTCACTGCCAGATTTCCCTGCAGAAATCCGCGCGCCTGCGGGCACCTTGCCAGGTGTCTCCGGTATGCAAATTACTTTTTCTGAAAATACCATTCACGCGCCTGCGGATACGCTGGATGTTTTAATTGCGATGAATCCTGCTGCACTCATTGTTAATCTGCCAAACCTTAAACCGAATGGCATTATTATTTTGAATGAAGATAGTTTTAAAGCAAAAGATTTACAAAAAGCACGCTTAGATTCTCATCCCTTGGAAGATGGAAAACTACAGGGCTATCAAACCTTTCCTATTCCTTTAACGCAATTAACGCTTAACGCGATTGGCGAACATGGCTTAACGCATTCGCAAGCAGGGCGCAGCAAAAACATGTTTGCCTTAGGATTGGTTTATTGGTTGTTTGACAAAACCTATGATGAAACGGTTAACTGGCTAGAAAATAAATATCAACAACAAGCGGCACTGGTGCAAGCAAACCAAGCGGCACTCAAGGCGGGTTATAATTTTGCATTAACCTCAGAATTGTTTGCTGAGCAATATCCTTTGGCTAAAGCGAAGCTTCCACCAGGCACTTACCGACAAATTAATGGGAATGAAGCCTTTGCTTTGGCTTTTGCGGCTGTCGCACATCAGTCCCAACAAAAAGTATTGGTTTCAGGTTATCCCATTACACCCGCATCGACTGTTTTACACGATGCGGCACAATTAGCCGCGCATAATGTTGATGTGTTTCAAGCAGAAGACGAAATTGCTGCCATGGGGGCAACGATTGGCGCCGCTTATGGCGGCAGTCTAGCGATGACTGTCACCAGCGGACCGGGGTTGGATTTAAAAGGTGAAGGGATTGGTTTAGCCGTGATGACGGAACTACCCATGGTTATTATTGATGTGCAACGTGCAGGCCCGTCAACGGGTATGCCTACAAAACCAGAACAAACTGATTTATTGCAAGCGATCTTTGGTCGGCATGGTGAGTGTCCTTTACCCGTGTTAGCACCGAAAAGTGCGGGCGATTGTTTTAATATGCTATTAGAGGCATCTCAAATCGCGATAAACTATATGACGCCGGTGATTATCTTAAGCGATAGTTATTTAGCAACAGGTGCTGAACCATGGCGCTTGCCGGATGTTGCGACTTTACCCATCCTTAAACCCAATTTTGCAAAGAATATACCCGATTTCAAACCTTATCAACGTGATGAAAACCTTGCGCGCCCTTGGGCCGTGCCGGGCACAGCGGGGTTAGAACATCGTATTGGTGGCTTAGAAAAAGAAAAAGAGACGGGGGATGTTTGCTACGATCCACAAAACCATGCCGACATGGTGGCGCTGCGCGCTAAGAAAATTGAACATGTTGCACGCGATTACGCACCCTTATCTATTCTGGGTGAGGGCGAGGCTGATGTCCTGGTTATTGGCTGGGGTAGTACACATGGTGCAATCTTAACGGCTGCCCAACAATTACAGGCAGCAGGCAGCGCCGTGCATTATTTGCATTTGCGCCACCTATTTCCTTTGCACAATGATTTAGGTGATGTTTTAACAGGTTATAAAAAAGTGGTGGTTGCTGAATTAAACCAAGGACAATTAACCTGGTTACTGCGCGCCAAATACTTAAAAGACGTACAGTGTATTAGTAAGGTATCGGGTAAGCCATTTCTGGTGAGTGAATTAGTCGAAAAAATCAAGGCACAGTGTCATGACAACATTAACGCGTAAAGATTTTAGCAGCGATCAAGAGGTGCGTTGGTGTCCTGGCTGCGGGGATTACGCGATTCTGGCTACGATGCAACGGACTTTGCCGGCCTTAGGGATCCCAAAAGAAAATATCGTGTTTGTTTCAGGCATTGGTTGTGCTGCACGTTTTCCGTATTACATGAATACTTATGGGTTTCATACGATTCATGGGCGAGCACCGACGATTGCAACGGGTTTGAAAATAACGCGACCTGAATTATCCGTATGGATAGCGACGGGGGATGGTGACGCGCTCAGTATTGGCGCGAATCATTTATTACATGTGTTACGACGTAATGTAGATGTGAAAATTTTATTGTTTAACAATGAGATTTATGGTCTAACGAAAGGGCAATACTCGCCAACCTCAGAAAAAGGCAAAATCACAAAAACGTCTCCAGCAGGTTCACGAGATAATCCCATTAATCCTTTAGCTTTTGCCTTAACGGCAGGTGCAACCTTTGTTGCACGATGTATTGATACCGATGCAAAGAACTTGCAAGCGGTGATTACGGCTGCGGCGCAGCATAAAGGGGCTGCAATTATTGAGATTTTACAGAACTGTAATATCTTTAATGATGGGGCTTTTGCAGAATTTGCTGATAAGGCAGTTCGTAATGAACGTGTTCGCTACTTACAAGACACCGATCATGATACGACAAACTTTGATGCGGCTTACCTGCTGAGCCAACACGCTTATCCTGAACATGCTGTTCCGATGGGAATTCTATATCAAGCTGAGACACCCACATACGATGCTACATTTTCTTCACAATCTGAAAAATCAGGTGATTTGAAAGATTTATTAAGAAAAGGCTATGTGTGGGAGATAAAATAGCTGTCACCCCGGGATTTGCCTCATCTGTCATTCCGGCCTTGAGCCGGAATCTCCGTCTATTACCATAGTGCTATCGGGAGACCCCGGGTCGGGGCCCGGGGTGACAGCAGGTGACAAACTCAACCAAGCGCTTTTTTACCATGATCCATCGCTAACACCTTCGCTAACTGCGCATGCCAGCGTGAAATCATCAGGATCATGCCCAACAGTATACCCGTAGAGGTGCCGAGAGCGATCCCAATCACACCCCAATGCAAGTGGAAGGCAAAGTAGTAGGCGCATGGCAGGCTAACGCACCAGATCCCAAGCACTGAGACCATCATCGCGTATTTCGTATCGTATAAACCGCGTAGGGCACCGGTTAACACATTACGTACGGCATCAAAAAATTCATAGGTAACCGCAATGACGAATAACCAGCTTGCTAAGTATAAAATATGTTGGTTTTTCGGATCGCTAATGTCGACGAACAAGCGGGCCAATTGATGGGGCATGAAAACGTATAAGCCACCGACAACGGTCACGAGGAAAAAAGCTAATTGCAAACTCGCATTCCCAAACTTAGGAATGGCAGAAAATTCTTTGCGACCATAAGATTGGCTAACCAACACACCAGCCGCTTGAGATAGGCTGAAAATAGGGACAACCAATAAAAACATGTATTGGCGTGTAATTTGGTTGGCGCCGAGTGCTTCGTTACCAAGCCACCCCGTCATCATGGTTACGGTTAAGAAGTAGAGTAATTCAGCCCCTGTTTGTAGTGAAATAGGTAGGCCAATAGAGAGTAACTGTTTCATGCATCGATGAGGGCTCGGAATGCGTTTTAAAAAGTGATAAGGTTTTAATTCGGCGTTAAATGCGATAACAGCGAAATACATCATGCACCCAGTGATCATTTGTATGATAGTTGCATAACCTAGGCCGGCAATACCGCAATGCGGGAAGCCAAGTTTTCCAAAGATGAAGCCATATGCGGTGATAATATTGATGATTGTTGAAATCAAGGCAAATTTCATCACCATCTTTTGTTTGAGAATGCCGTAAAATGCTTGTGCGCAAGTGGCATTAATCATTAAGAAGGGGTAAGACCAAAGCGTCACGTCAAAGTATTGTTGCACCATTTTGATTAAATCAGGTGATTGGTGAAAATAAGTCAAGATGGCATACATATGTTTTCCGATAAACATCATGGGGATGGAAACAATCAGTGCTAGTAAGCATGCTTGGCGAAGTATACAGCCAATGAGGTGATGTTGTTTTGCACCGTATGCGCGTCCAACCACGGCACTGGTGGAAAAGATAATCGACATGCTAATGACTGTTAAGGAGGTTTGCGCTGGGAGCATCAGTGCGCTGGCTGCCAAGGCATGATGGCCTAGATGAGCGACCATGGCCATGCCCGAGAATATAGCAAAGACCGCAATAAAGCGTGATGCAGCGGCTGGGATGGCTAATTTGAGGGTGCGTTTGAAAATACTGATTTCTAGTGTGTTGGTCGTCATGTTGTTTCCCCAGCGTTTAGGTCGACATTATCGCATATTTTGGTAAACTTTGAAACGTCATTTATCAAGATTAAGCGCTAAGGAGTTCAGCATGACACAAGCTTTAAACCCTTCTGTTACCCCCCTAAAACAATCCGGTATCCGAGCAGCCAGTGCGCGCTGTCAAGAATTGGGTGGTATTAACCTCGGTCAAGGGGTGTGCGACATTCCCACACCACAAACGATCCAGGATGCTGCAACACGTGCTATGGCGGACAATCACAACATGTATTCTGCCTGCGAAGGTATTTTACCTTTACGTGAAAAACTTGCGGAAAAAATTACAAATTTTAATGGCGTGCCTGTCGATCCTAAAACAGAAGTGCTGGTCACACATGGATCGACTGGTGCCTTTGTTTCAGCGTGCCAAACACTACTGCAGCCGGGTGATGAGGTGGTCTTGTTTGAACCTTTCTATGGTTATCACAAAAGTATTTTATCTTTGTTGGGCGTGGGAACGCGCGCTACACAAATTAATTTACAGGACTTTAGTATTGATCTCGATGAATTAGCAGCATGTATTACTGATAAAACCAAAGCTATTTTGATTTGCACACCAAATAATCCGACGGGCAAAGTGTTTTCTCATGAAGAACTGATGGCGATAGGGGAGCTTGCAGCTCAATATGATTTGTGGATTATTACGGATGAAATCTATGAATACATTACCTATCCAGGCTTCAAGCATACGTCGATGGCATCTTTAGCCAAGTTTAAAGATCGTACGATTACACTGTCTGGTTTTTCTAAAACGTTTAACATGACCGGGTGGCGCTTGGGTTATGTTTTTGGACCTGAAGAAGTGATTGGCCGCATGGCATTGGTGCAAGACTTACTTTACATTTGTCCGTCTACACCATTACAACATGCACTGTTGGCCGCGTTCGATATGCCCGAAAGTTATTTTGATGAAATGCGTGCAGGTTTTTTAACAAAACGCGATCGTGTTTTATCCGTCTTACGTGATTGCGGTTTCCAAGCGGGCACACCGCAGGGCGCTTATTACATTATGGCGGATTTCTCCAAGCTGGGTTACGCCGATGATGCAGAGGCGGCGAATGTCCTGATGGAAGAAGCCAAAATCGCAACGGTAACGGGGCGTTCTTTTTACATGGATCCAGCCCACGGAAAACACAGTTTGCGCTTT
>BQJM01000019.1 GCA_021604705.1 marine bacterium B5-7
GTACCACCAAAATTTATTACGGGATATCAACGCGCAATATGATGATTTATCTCATCAAACAAATCCCATGCATGAACAGTGGCTTAACGACTATCAACAAGATGACGGACACACTTTTCCAGAATATATGCACCGATTACCTGACTTACCTGAGTTATCTAGCACAGCATCAGCTCACGTCGATACCTCAATGAACTGTCAAACACTCGCCATTCAAATAGAAAATGTCACTGTAGAAATGCCAGCAAGTTTTTTATATTACTTGGACAGAGGATGGCGTCCGCCAGAAGCATTCTTGAGACTCCTGCTTAAGGGAGGAGAAGTAAAGTGTTGGTATATAATTCATGGAGGGCCAGGTAGGTACAGCGCCTACGACCTGTCCGCAGCCGAGTTTAACGGTATTATGGCAAATGGTAGTCAGGATATGCGACTCCATGATGCTAAGATAATTGCATGCGGCTACCTCGCGCAAGCAAAAAATTGTGAAACAGGAGAAACGGTCGTTGTTGAAACCTACGGTTGGAGCGATGAAGGCATTCATAAGGAAATGGGACCCACCGTCGCGGCTTTTGATACCCGAGGGATGAAGAAACCCTATCCCTTAGATGAGATCCGAAAGAGACTAATTGAGATCGATAGCGCTGTACGAGCAAGTAACGCTAACCCACTAGAAACCGTCGTTTCTATTGTTTTACCTCCACACAACGATATACCGCCCTTGGCGGCAATACCAACCTACGCGGCTCCCTTTCCAGCACGTCCCCCAACGGATCCAGACGCGTCGATAAATGATCGAAAAGCCTTTTATGCAGAACAAACAAACCAGCTCAGTCAAGTTGGAGAACAACTCGCCGACAAATTAGGGGCTCAAAAGGCTGTGTATAGCGATGGTATTACTGCAAAAAGGCCAAATCATCCCGCCAGTGGGATACAGTTAGTTGTCATCATGACACCCGAGGAATTCGAAAACAATCAGCAGTACAAAAGCGCACTTAAATACTATACCAGTGATCAGCTTAAGTTCGCACATGAAACTTTTCTACAAGACCTTTATAAAAACGGGGAAATGTATTATCACGCCAATTATCAGATGGATCACTATGGCATGGTCATTCTATTACAACATTTTGAGGGGGCTTTACGCGTGCTTGTGGGCTTCGATCGTCGCACTCAATTCTGGCTTAAAACCGCTGATAAAAAACACCAGGCTATCGTGGATGATGCATGTGCCACCGGTTGTGATCTCATGAAAGTAGATGAGGCCGACTATCTTAGGCCACATTGGAAAATCACCTTTAGCACACGTGCTAAACGCGATATTGGCATTGAAGTATTAAAAAAGTTAGGCGTCAATCCTTTTGCTGTGAGCGTTCGTGGAAACCAACTCTTTTTACAGGAAGTTGTTTGTCCAGCCCAGCTTGCCCCTCTTGAATCTTTAGGTAAAGAGGACCAAGCCCTATCAACGCAAGCAGCTAACCTCAAAGATTATTTTCTTCACATTGCCCCAGAACACCTACATGAACGATTCATCTTTTCATTATCAGAAAATACCGCCTTTTTCTCCATCACCAAGCTATCTTCAGAAGATGTGCCAAGCAAAGCGTACCGTGATTTAGCCAATCAACAATTATCTCAATTCATGAGTACACTACAAACAATGCTCGAAAAAAACAATATCGCCATCAACTTTTCTGACAGTGATACATGCCTAGAATTAAGCTTCCTCTCTTCTTTCGTTCAGAAAGCTATGGAAAAATTGAACCTAATCACACTGCTCAAAGAAATCATGACAGAGATGCTCATGGCTGTTGACATGATTTTGTTACATCACTTAGGTCAGTGTCATACTGAAAATAATGATAATGTTCAGGTACTTGCTCTCTACCAACCGCCCGGCACATTAGCGCTCTCAAACACGGAAGGCCGTGCACGGTTTCAGATCACAAGAACATTTGATGCCTTGTGTGTTCAATACACAAAGGATCGCGAGATAGAACAGGTTCGTCAGCTCATTACAAAAGGAAACTATATTCCACCCTACGATATCGTGTTAGCACTATTCGAGATAGAAGCAAACGGGGCATATCCTTTCGACGCAACGATACTAGCCCTAGAAGCCATCAATGGAGATGGCGACGAATATACATCGGCTATTCGATATTTAGCTTATTGTAATGCGCAACAAGGCTATCAGCCACACGAAGCCATTTATTACCATTTAAAGATGTGGAAGTTTAATATACCCCGCTTACTACACGCACTTACCTACGACAGAGGAGTGTACTCGGTCACATATTTTTACGATGAAAATGTGCATTACGCCAAGGCATTAGATGCATTGGTTTTATTATTGAAAAGTCGTGTGATCAGCTTTGAAGCTTATGACGCATTACAAAAAAATGCTATCAAAACTGCCGACAAAACAAATACAGAAGAGAGTGCGCTTACGCCTATCAGCGTTAATTTTCTAGTGTGTGATCAGGAAAAGAAACCGAGAAAAATGGCAGGAAAAACTTTCCGAATGCTCAAGCGAAAAAATTGCCTAACAGCTGGTGACAAGCGATGGCTGGTCACTCAATTATTTATTCAATTTTTCCAATGCATCCCATTGATAGCGCACCTACACAACAACCCTAAAGCAAGCGATGCCGCTAAAGAATGGGCATCAACGCGACTAATGCACGTTGGACAAGCGATTAGTATGTTTGTGATGTATCGATACTTCACCGAAGAAGATTACGACTTCTTATCAACGAACATCCCAGACTTTGATGACTCCACTTTTTTCAAGTATATAGAAAACCTTCCAAGCCACCTCCCTTCAAAAGAAAAGATGAAGATATTTCTAAAAGAAAACCCTAAACATTCTGAAAGGTATAAAGAGCTAAAAAATTCCGTCATATCAAGTTGCAAGAAAAAAAATGTGCCCTCATCTAGCTCGTCAAGGATGTTTCCAGGCGAGATGAATACACCATCAGGCCATCGCGACAACAGCGGCGACCAACCTCTCAATCCCCTTAGCCATATCAGAAATACGCGCCCCTAGCATGTATGCAGGCGTTAAGAGGATTTAAAGAAGACAAATCATCTTGCAAGCATTTACCATACAAAGGATAAAAAGCCCTAAATTCACGGAATTACCACTGTAAGTGCCGATTTACCCCCTTCTTATTGAAAAATCTATGCGCAATATGTGAGAGTTTTGACCTATTCTCTTCCGTGATCGTCACTAAAACATGTAAGCCATCGCCCAACTTGCATAGGGACAATCTCTGATCAAGGCCTAGGATAAATTACCAACAAGTTATCCACAGGTTGTTATGTTGTTGATTTTATTAGACTTCCTTTCCGCCTAAAAAAAGAACAGCGGAAGGACTGCCTGGAGACACTGTCCACTAAACCCGTGTTTTTCAGGGTTTACTGCATTGCATGAAGCCGCTTTGAGGATGATAATGGATACATGCATAAGGATGTGCTGTGACGACACTGGCCAAGGAAGCGTGCAAGGAATGCACCTAGAGGCTGACTGAACTAGCAACTTGCGATATTTACACGGATTCGTAAATACAAATGCAATTGCTGTGTGACCCCAGGGCGACAATGATGTCGCCCTTTTTTTATCCCCCAAATTCTCAGTTATTTTGCCTCTCAGCGCATCTTTTTGCACAAGCACTATGCTAAACTGCGCTCTTCTACATTTGAGATATCATCATGCGCCTTATTACCACCCTATTCGCTCTCTGCTGCTTTAGTTGCACCCTAGCCCTTAACGACCCCACCATCGTCTCACCGCTGCCTGGTGCGCCTGCAAAGCCCACAGCGGATGCAAGTACCAGCCCGCTGGCAAAGTGTTTAGGTCTGGAGGGAAAGGCGCTGGAAACCTGTGTGAAAAGTGTTATAGAGGAGCGTAAAAAATGATTGGTTGGATCTTATATCGCAAACATGCGGACAATATTGCGCAAGGTGACCACGGTGTACAACGCCTACTACAGGCTGCAAAAAAGAAAAACATTACACTGAAGATCTATACCCCGGAACAATTTGAACTAGTCGTCACCCGTGACGATCGAAAAAGTATATTATTAGATGGCACGGCAACACCACTGCCTGACTTCATTATTCCGCGTATGGGTTCAAATACAACTTATTTCGGTTTAGCTGTTATACGACAACTAGAAAAACTCGGCGTTTACTCTTGCAATGATGCCTCAACAATAGAAATGGTAAAAGATAAATTACAAATGCACCAGCTATTCGCACACAGCAATTTACCAACACCCAAAACAATGTTACTTAAATTTCCCGTGGATACTGAAGTCGTCAAGCGTGAAATTGGCTTTCCTGCCATCATTAAAAATGTCACCGGCTCTGAAGGCGCAGGTATTTATTTATGTGACACAGAAGATAAATTTACTGACTTGATGGAATTAATTTACAGTAACAACAGTAAAGCAAATATTATTTTACAAGAATTCATGGCTGGCAGTGCAGGCAAAGATTTGCGTGTTTTTGTGCTGGGTGGGCGAGTCATTGGCTGCATGAAGCGAATTTCTGACAAAGGTTTTAAAGCAAATTACTCACGCGGTGGACGCGTAGAACCTTTCCCGTTAACACCAGAAATAGAATGGCTCGCAACAGAAACAGCTCGGTTGGTTAACTTAGACATTGCTGGCGTTGACTTATTATTTGATGGTGATAATTATAAAATATGTGAAGCAAACTCATCACCTGGGTTTAAAGGATTAGAAGAAGTTGTTGGAGAGAATGTTGCAGAGCAGATACTCGATTACATTCAGCTACGTATTAGCGGTCAGCTTTTATAAGAAGTTTCCGATTATAAACAATCAAAAAATTGCGCAGCAATGTCGATACCTGTCAAATCCTGTAGTTGTCGGATCCCCATGGGGCTAGTGACATTCACCTCTGTCAGGAAATCGCCAATAATATCAATGCCAACGAAAAACAATTCTTTCTCTTGTAAATAAGATTTCAACTGTGTGCAGATCCATTGATCGCGCACAGTGAGTTCGCGTGCTTCCGCATGACCACCCTGCGCTAAATTCGCTTGCAAATGTCCCGCTTGTGGAATACGTGCTAGCGCATAGGGCACAGGCTCGCCATTAATCAACAAAATACGTTTATCACCATCAACCACTTCCGGTAAATAACGCTGCAACATCACGGTTTTTTGACCGCTGTGTGTCGCTGCATCCAATTTTCCTAACGTTTCTTTTTCCGTTGTTTGCAAGCGCATAATCCCTTGACCACCCATACTGTCTAAAGGTTTTAATACAACATCTTCATGCGTATTTAAAAAATCTTCCAGAATACCTAGGTGTTGGCTAACCACAAACGGTGGCGCACAACCAGGAAACTGTGCAATCACAACTTTTTCATTGGCATCACGCAAACTCTGCGGCTTATTAATAATGCGTGCACCCTGTTTTTCTGCAAGCTCTAAACAATAAGTCGCATAAATGTATTGCATATCAAACGGCGGATCTTGACGCATTAAAATCACATCGCAAGCAGCTAAATCAAATTCATGTGTAGGACGCAAAGCAAACCATTTGTCAGGATTATTAAATACTTGCAAAGGTTGTGATAACGCCATTGCACGGTCTTGTCGGCAAAACAATCGACTTGGCAAAATATATTCTATTTGCCAGCCTCGTGCCTGCGCTTCGAGGAGTAAAGCCAGTGTTGTATCTTTTTGTGGATTACACTGTTCAATGGGGTCCATCACCACGCCAAGTACATTCATGCATTAATACCCTGCTGCTCATGTGCCACCGCTAACGCCGCCAAACGTGCTAACACTTGATACGCCCGCGGTAAATCAGGTGCCAGGGGATGAAATACCATACCAGGCGCATTTAAGTTTTCATCAGCCAATTTATCTGGATGCAAACGGTAAAAACCACCCACCACATCACCATTCACCATATAAACAACCGGCTCCGCTGTTGCACCATCATGTTTGTCGATGCTGTGCACACCTTCTTGTAAAATAACTTGTGTGATTTTCTGATGCCCCTTTGAGGCAGCCATATGCGTACGTTGCTTACGATTCAAATCGCGCAGTTCCATCGGATCATGCACCATCATAATGCCCATGCCATAAGTACCCGCATCCGCTTTCACAACAATAAATGGTTTTTCTTGAATACCATGCGTTTCATATTTCTCTTCAATTTGATGAAACAAAGCACGTGCATTACGAATCAAACAGTCTTCCCCTTCTCGCTTCATGAAATCTACCATGCCACAGTTACGAAACAAAGGTGATAAAAACCATGGTTCTAAACCAAAGGCTTCTGAAAATTGTTCTGAAACTCGCTGAAAACAAGCAAAGTGTTGAGATTTTTTTCTCTGCTGCCAACCCATTCCAGGTGAAGGAAGAATAGGCTGCGTTAAATTTTTTAATATGTCCGGCTCGCCATCAGATAAGTCATTATTTAACAGAATGACATCTGGCACAAAATCACCAACATGAATAGCATCATCTCGTCGTTGCATTGGTTCAAAGACGAGTTCTTTTCCTGAAGCTAATTCCAAATGTAATGATTCTGTTAAGTCGTCACGAAAGTTTGTCATTCGAACTTCTTTTCCCGCTGCCTTTATTAATGCAGCTAATGCAGCAACATTTTCCAAATAGAATTGATTACGCGTATGGTTCTCTGTGGCTAACAAAACCCGTTGGCAGCTTTCTGGTAAGGCTTCAGAAAATGCCTTGGCTGCCAATGACAAGCTATCCGCATGCAAGTTATTAAAGCCCGCAGGAAAACAATTAGTATCAATGGGAGAAAATTTAAAGCCACTGTGCCGCAAATCTACGGACGCATAAATCGGCGCTGGTGTCGCTTGAAATTGCGCAGTGAACCAATCGTCAATTGCTGCCTGTTTATCGGTTAATTGTTCTTCAAGTTGGTGCATTTGTATCTCTGTCTATAATAGTTACTTTATTCTAACGGAATCTTTGGGTGATAAGAAGTGCTAGCTTGCTTCGACTTTGTTATAATAGCTCGGCACAGTCGCGGGTAAGTATAAGGAAGCATTAACAAAAACACGCATAAAGCCATCCATGGCGCTCGACGAAGGCTATCCCTGCCTTCGTCGGTTTCTGTTAATACTTCCTTATACTTACCCACGGCATTATACCGACAATGATCTTGGAGAAATACTCATGAACGACTTCTTTTCTTTTAGAAGAATGATTACGCCTTGGCTAATCCAAGTGTTATTTTGGATAGCCATTGCAGGTTGTATATTAAGTGCCGTAACCGATATGGTTCACGCACATTTTTTGAAGGGCTTAGGCCTATTGTTTTTTGGTATTGCAGGTATTCGTATTAGCTGTGAATTGTTAATGCTATTTTTCCGCATGAATGAAACACTCACCGATATTCGCGACACCCTAGCGAATAAACCTTAAGGAAAGACTATGTCACTCAACTTATTTCAGAACATAAGCAACGAAATCAATTCCATTGGCATGCTGCTATTAATCATCAATGCTATTGTACATATTCTATTTGCGAGCGCCGTTGCTCGCGATGCAGGCCAACTCAATAAACGCAAGACGCCAACCGTCTTTGTTTCAGGCTTAACCTGGGCATTTGCTACTTTAGTTGGTGGCGTATTTGTTGCGGTAGGTTATTGGTTTGTACATTATTCATCTTGGGCACGTCGAGGATAAAGGATCATTTTATGAAAAACTGGCAACACATGGCAGGCCTCATCACGATCATGGTCATCTTTACTGGCTGCCAACCGCACGTCTTTGGCGTATCACAATCTGCATGGAATCAAATGACGGCAAATCAACAGCAAAAACTGATGCTGAATTACTATAATTCGCATACGCCGTTGGAACATTAAGCAACTAGTGCTTGCTTGGCTCGCCATTGTAATGCGGGGTGTTCCTTCACAGCAGCACAAAACGCAGGATCAGAAGATAGTAATTCTGCTTTAATTTCCCCATGCGTTTGCACACGAGTTAAAAATTCTTTTTCATTATCATTAAACGCAAGCAGGTGTCCAACACCTTCACGGCATACTTCCATCATCGCTAGACCCCATTTTTCAATGTCTGGTCGTTTAGTTCCTGGTATCATATCTGCTTGTAACACAGGTATCAGCTTATGCCTAATATCTTCAACTGAAAAATGAATATCATCCACACACGTTTCTTGCCAAGATTTTTTTCGCATACCGAGGTAGACAACAAAAGCTTGTTTTAATTTTTCTTTATCTAGATCATTGCGCATAAATAGTTGGTGGCTATCAAATAAATCCCTAGCAACATCACGATCAAGCAGCGCACTAAATTTTCCTGCGGCGAGTTCGTGGATATCTAGAACAGGAAAAAGAAGATTAGAAAACCGTGCTAACTTTGGCGATTTCATCTTTGAGGGCCATAATGGTCGCCGATACATATAATTCAAGTCCAACTCTAAGTTGCCATTTTGTCCTAACACACTCACATAACGCCATATCATTTTTCCTCCCGCATAATGTGTGGGTTTCCTAGATGGTGTCATATTTAGTTGTATAAGAATTTTTTCCATGGCTTCATTTATAATAGGCCTATCTTCCCGCATTTTTTCTTTTGACAAATAACCAATATAGTTTAAATCTGCATCAACAGATAATCGGGGAATACAATCATAAAAGAACAAATTAAGTGCCGTACCACCCTTTAACACCAGCCTCTCGTTCAAATAAGGCGTTTTAGTTATTTCTTTCATCACCGACAGCAATTGATAAACTTTTTCCAAAATTTCCGACCGATAATTTAACGCTTGCACATCATCAGCTAACTCTTCTTTAGAAATCATCCAAGTTTTCCTCCCAGCTACGATTAATAACAGCATTAGGTAAATAAATATTCCATTTCTTTATCAACGTACTGTCTCGGCGATCCTGTGAAATATACTGTGGAATAGAGGGCCTATGAGCCTCCAACTTCATTATTTGTTCCTGTGACGCAGAAAAGACTTTCGAACGCTGTTCTAAAAAATAACCGACCTTTGCATTCAAAATAGCATTATCGTGCGCTAATGCGTATTTAATCACTCGTTCAATATCTAACACAGTCATGTTATCTAATGCTCTAACCACTTCTTCCCATCCCCCACTCAAACCAACTCGATTTAATATATCGACAAAAGTCTGTTCCAAGGTGGTTACTTTAATATTCACACCCTGTCGATTAATCTCCTGCGCTAGAAAACCTTTTTCTTTTTCTGGCTCAAAGACACTTGGCATGACAATAGGACGAAATGAGCAACCTTGGAAATGGAATGCTTTCGTTTTATGCCGACTATAGTATGTGAATGTATTAAACACCGAATACTCCAAACCATATAATGACACGGCCGTGTGTAATGCAAGTATGCTGTCAGGTACCACCTTTGCTGCAATCAAATAAGGATCAACAACATGCTTAGTGGCTAACTTGTTCGGCGGCATAACAGCATAAAGTTCTCGACGAATACGCATGATCTTTCCTTTTTTTAAATAATACTGCAGGGAAGATTGCACTGATTGACCAGACAAGGATCCCGCTGTAGATTTAGCAGCAGCAAATTCATCCAAACGAAATACAGGGTGCTCATAAAAAAACCTTTCTATATTCATTTTAGGGTTACCTCCATTAATAGACACTATATAGCTATTATTGGAGCTGTTGTAAAGCACAATCAAACAGAAACAGAAAACAAAAGTCAGAAAAGAGCACAAAACGCTCTTTTTGACCTTAAATAACACCTTTTGATTACTGAAAGCCCGTGGGGAACAAAATTTCACTCATCATCTTCCCGCGGGAACGAGTCACGCGACAAAAGCTTATCAGGTCCATAGCCGGGCAACCAATCCCGCTTGATATAGAAAATACTGCAGTAATAACCCAGCAAGCGGTGCCAAGTGCGCTGATTTGGCTCTTGGGTGGTCCCTTTGATGAGATTATTGATGGTTCTGCGTGAAATACGGCTCTCACGCGCTACCTTCGATATATTCAAGCCTTTAACCTGCCGTAATTCTTTTAGCAATTCTTGGCTCGGTGTTAAGTGCTCCGTGTGCGGCATAGCGTCCTCCATTATATTTGTTATGCAAAGTAAACTCATCACATCGCACAAAGCTGCACAGCTTTGCGAACCAACAATGAGCTATTTTAAGTTATAAAAAATGCAACAAACCTTTTTTAAAGCAATTAATTTATAACAATTGGAAATATTGCACGACAAGAGATGGAATGCAAGCGATAACAGTAACAAACGAGGTAAACTGTTCACCATAAGAACGTCATGCACACTTTTGTGGATAAAAAAACCTTGTTTAATCTTTTAGTGAGCGAAACAAGAGGTTATACAACAAAAAAAGAGTTAAGCTAAAAACTTCAGTTGGTCGCGCTATTGGGTGCAGCAAATTGATATAGATAGCGTTGCAGACATTCAACGCTCACTGGTATTCTACCGCGATGGACTGAGCTTTAGCACAAATACAACAGAAGAAAATCCTAGTGTTGTTTTTTTCCAGACGCAAGGCATTATTTTAGAATTATTTCAAAAAGACATTAACCTCGATGCACCACCTCAGGACAGTGGGTTTGGCGGCATAACACTAGCACAAATTGTCCGAAGTAAAGCCGAGGTTAAGAAAGTACTACAATTAGCTGAACAAGCCGGTGGACACATAGTTAAACCAGCCCAAGACGTATTTTGGGGTGGATATCATGGTTATTTTGCCGCCCTTGATAATGACTACTGGGAAATCGCTTACTGGGAAAATTGGCGCTTTAATCCTGATGGATCGCTAAATGTAGCTAACGTCTAAATCAAGCGATTCAGAGATAAGTTGCTCTCTTGCGTATACAATCTAATTAAACCATCGTTTACATGTAAAAAAAAGCAACCTCGTTGGCCGACAGCACACTTTGCACCCTAAGTGTCTCCCAACTTCACTGCTCACCTTCCCCATGCTGCTCTATAAGGGCAAACTACGGATGTCGGGGTTTTTGGAATAGGCATCAAGTATTTCTTCGATGATTTGATCGACAATGCTTTGATCGGCCTTCTCTTTAATCAGCCCCGTTTCTTCTTTCACGTGCTGTAAGCGATCCTCAACGATTTTTGCAATCGACCCCGCTGGGAATAAGCGTGCCAGCAATTGACGTGCTGGCGCAGGCCCTAGGCGCGCATAGAGCTTATTACGAAGCTGTGCATCCACCGGTGTGGTACTAAACGACCACAACTCAATCGGACCTAAGGTCAATGTTAACAATTGTGTGTTGATACCATTCTTTGTTGCAAACTGTGCCAAGAAAGTCGCCCCACCTTCGCGCGGACCATGGACACGTGTGCGCAGTGCAGTTTGTGCTGTTGGTGATAAGCCAAAAGTTTCAGTCGTTTTCTTAATCGCTTGTGTCGGACCCGCATCCATGATGAAAACCGAGGTCGCAAAATCCACCATCACATCATCAAAATCATCCAAGGACTGTGAAATCAGCGCAACTTGTACCTTCCACTTACGCCCTTCACGCATATCAACAATCACTTGATCACGCACCGCTTGTGCATTGGAGGTACGATGGAACTCATCGTAAATAATCCGTTTCATATCGTCACGAATTTCTAACACACGTGTCATGTGGTATTCGCGATAATTTTCTGGCATGTCGCCTACATTATCTTCCGTCAAGTAGAAATGACGACCCAAGACATAACGCGCCAACATATACATAACCGCAGTCTGACGCTCCGCAGCCTCACCACCGCTCTTCGCCACTTCATCCAAATCCAAGGAAACAATACGTGCATCACCAATGTCAAAACTAGTGATACGAGAAAGAATCGGATATTCACGTACCGCGCTAGAAATCATCCGCGCAAATGCCGCAATCAATGGCTCACCCGTCGGCGCAACAATCTTGCCATATAAGTCGTCCACCGTCGTCGTCCGACAAATCGATGCAGCATCCGCTAACAACGGCATCGCATAACGCTGCGCCAATAATGCTTCATGCACGAAACCTGCGCCAAACAAAGCATCGGTGACTTCCCACCAGGTCGTTTGCTTGTCTTGTACAAACCCAATCTCTTCGAGAATACCATCGAGTAAAGTTTCAATACCGGGGGTGTATTGTCGTGGGTTGCCATCATCAGCCATCGCTTTATACATTTCGTCGACAATCATCCCTGCCATGTCGGTGATCCCATCGTAAGGACGGCTCGATCCTACGGGCGTCGCAAGCAAGGAAACAAAATTAACTAAGAAACTACGTTCTTGTGCTGTTGGGTAACGACAACCTAGCTGCGTATCAAATGGATTAACAGAATAATCTTGCGTCATGCGCAAGCGATGGTAAGCCACTAAATGTTTTTGTTCTTTAGGTAAGGCTTCACGCAACAAAGAAATCAAACCACTGCTAGAAGGACCAATATCAATAATCGCAATACGTGGTAAACGCTGTAAGCCACCAGATAATGTCAACGCCAAGTTAAGTGCATTCGATAAAACAGACTTACCTGAACCAGGACGCGCATAAATTAAATCAATGTAGGTCGTCTGCTGGCTAGAACCCGGCTGAAACGGCCATGGTTTACCATCAGGCGAACGAAACAGTAATGCACCTTGACGCCACGGCGAAGAAGGCCGTGTTAACGGTAACATATAAGTAATCGCAGACAGTGGCGCAACGGTTGTTGTTGCCACACTCTCAGCAGAAATCCCCAGCATGCTTGATGTCACACCACCAAATGGGTCACCAGATACTTCCGATACATCGGATGCACCCCAGCCCTGAATCGCCTTAGCTAATTCAGAGACGCGTGTACGCAAGCTTGCAACATCATCCACATGCGCCCACGTCGAGCATGAAACTCGCAGTTTAACGATAGCATCATCCGTATTCACGTTTAGATACTTTAATAAGTTAACCGCATTCGCCAACAAACGGTTGTGTGATGAGGTAAAACTTAAAATTGAACTAATCAGCTTTTTGAACCGCAATGATGTCACACCATCACTATCCAATAAGAAAGAAATGCGCCATGGGATCTGTGTAGGCAAGGTGCGATTAAACAAACTAGTAAAGGATTTAATTTCTTGTGGCAACAAGTCAATAAAGACAGATGCGTAAATACGATCACCAATACGCGTTGTGCGTAAATCTAAGTTTTCCCCATCACGTGGAAAAATTTGTTTAGCCAATGGAGGCCACAAAATATCTGTGACTCTGCCAGCAAAGCGACGAGCCAATTTCACAGACACTTTATCGCCAGGCAATACTGGACGCCAATTTTTTGCTGTAAAATCAGGGTCAACGCTGCGGCGCATTTCATGCACGGCTTCATGCACACCCAACAAGTCCACGGATATGTTAAAAGGTTGCAAATCATTAATCGTCGAACGCACAAAAGAATCATGCGCTTCTCGCAAATCAGGAATTGCTGCCACGATATTTTGCGATTGTAAAAAAGGTGGAATTTTTTCTTCGCGTATTTTTTTAATCTTATCTTTAGTTGCTTGTTTAAATTGCTCTGTACTTAATAAGCTAGGTCGTGTCCATAACACCATATAGACACCTTCATCAGCACAGTAGCGTGATAAAAAGCGTACACGCTCATCAAATAAATCTTTCAAATCTAAGTTTAATTTTTCTGCCGTTTGTTCTGCTGGTTTGTAAATGTGACGAATCGTTTCATCAACATGACTAGGATCATAATTAAAATAGAATTGGATCGTATGACCCGGATGTGCCATCGTCGACTCTAAACTCCCACAAAAGCCTTCATGCATGCGGGTAAATTCTTCTTGACCCACCAAACCTTTTACGCCGTTAACACGCACGAGAGAGAGTAACGAGCCATCGTTCGCAACCAACACTGTTTTGGAATCTGCCGTTTGAATTTGGCAATAGGATTCTGCTGTTTGTTTTAGTGAACTAGACAGCCATGCAAAAAACACATCAACCGTATCAAGTATGGCAACCACTGGATTTTTCATCAGCTTATTCCCTTTAGCACTACTTTTCTGGTAAGTCTTCCATCGCCGCCGCCGCCCACGCATCAATTTGTGACTGAAAGCGCGACTGAGTTGGCAATAGACGTAAATCTGTCAGCAATTCATCTGCTAACTGCTTTGCCTGTTTTGGTTCACGACTCAATATCAACTGTGAAAACACCATCGGCTTATTGAGACCCTCACCATAATGTTGATCAACAGCTTGCGCACGAAACCGTAAATTACGATACACCTTTTGTGCTGTATCGCTATAGGCCGTACCATTAGCAATCGCACAAAATAAAACATGGCACAGGGCATTCAATTCGGACTGAGACATCTCCGGCATATAAATCAAACGGCCGCCACCATAATCACCCATGCCCACAATATTCAGAAAATGACATTGCGCGCAAAAACAACACGCCGTCAACATATTTTCTATGCGATTATTTGCATAGTTAGCATCAATGTTAATGACTTCTTGATTTGTCTTTGCTTGAAAACCACAGAACTGGCAGGTGTGATGATCCCGTGCATGCACTTTATCACGAAAAACGCGAAAGGCAGGATCCACCCTCCGCGCTACATACTTCCGCCAGGCGTTGGGTTGAATAGCAAGCGATAGCCTACGTAGTGTCATCCCAAAATCCGCCGTTGTTTAGAAACTGGTTGTACCAGACACACCAGCAGCACTGTAATTCGAACCAAACAAAGTTTCCCCAGCTGACTGGAAAATCGATGGCATGAATAACAACGCAGCACCAATAAACAACAAGGCAATCGGCGTACCGACTGGAATCTGTGTTGGATTATCTTTGTGTGCTTTAAATTTTAAAATCGCAGCAATGGCAAAACCCATACCTGCCACATAAGAAGCCGCAGTGATTAGCTTAGACACGGCAGTAAACGTGCTTGTCACATTTTGTGCAATCCCACCAATCCCCAACTCCGTACCTGCAAATGCCGCACCTGAAAAAATCAGCGCAACAGAAGCAACCAATAATACAGCGGGTTTCTTCCAAGATAGTAACTTACGCACAGTCTCTCCTCCATTAAATAAACTTCATACCAAACATACCATTAAAACCCAGGCAGGTCACGCGTTAACCGGTATAGAACACACCAATTGTTTGTGCCATTACTCTCACTGTGCCATGAAAATTCATCGCCAGCACACCAGCCACAATAAAGGTGATTGCTTTACCAAAGGTTGCATTAGGATTACTTTGCCCCCCAAGATGCGTGACTATCGACCAACCACGGATAAAGGCAATCAAGCCAACAAAACGTACAATCTGAATTAACACATCCTCAACCATGCTCCACGGCGACTGCTGAGAAGTAGGATACATGATGGGTTGCGCATAGTAATAATCGAATAAGGTGTTTTCTGCAAACTGAATCGTTGTCGGCAGCAAGAGCATAAACGCGCCAACCATGAGCAATAACATCGGCTCGCGCAAATCCGTATTGGATGACATCATGGTTCGCAGTTCACCGTACTGCTTCAACTTATACAGCGCACGAAAGGTTAGCCACAAACCAAACACATAACAAAATCCCATCACCATCTGCACGATATCCGGTAAAGTCGTGGAGATGTTAAATAAGATTGTTTCTAAGTTTGGCCAAACCATAGTTTATTTTCCAAATAACCGTCTAGCTTTGTGCTGCGCTGTAACGAATAATTTTGCCACTGGTTGTCAGTACAATACCGCGCTGCACATCTACTTGCACCACACGGCCATAGCCCGCCAAACGATCGCCCGCCTGCACCGTTAGCGTGTCACCATTCAGCGTCGTCAACCATGCACGATGCGGAATCATCGCCTCTACGTTATACATAGGCGTAGCAGACCATCGTTTAATTTCTTTTACTTTCTTCTCGTGTACTTTCGCTACCTTTGCCAACTGAGCCTGTGCTTCTTTGCTTGCTTGCGTATGTTGCACACTTGCCAAATACTGCACTTGTTGAGAGACAGCATCTAAAGTGCCTGTTAAACGCTGCACTTGCTGATTCATCTGTACAATATGATTAGACAATTGTGCCACATGCTGCATCAGGTTAGCATTTTGTGTCTTCATTTGTGCAACATCTGCTTTACTCAAGTTCGAAGCCGCAACAACCGTATGTGTTTTCATGGGACGCAATGATTGCGATCCTGTTTGCGCATTCGAAAATGCATCAGCCACTGGCCCAGCAATAGGATGCACTTTGGATTTCACGACAGATTTAGTCTTCGTCATGTTAGCAAAAGGCGACGCTATTTTATCGTGCCCTTTTTTGAGTGTTATCGCTGTTTTTTTCTCAGCTGCTTTTTTAGCATGATGGTGATGCATAAACATATGCACAAACTTATAGACAAACACACTGATAATAACAAAACCTACTACCCATAAAATACGGCGTTTACGTGCTAATTTTGACTGCATATCATATGCGCCACTACTGTCATAATCGACAGCCGTATACTCATCGCCGTGATACTCATATTCATCACTGGTTTTATCGGGTTTCTCATCACTCATGCTCTTCTCCCTTAACGTGAACTGGCTGTTTGAATCGTAGATAAAGCGTTAGATAACGCTGACTGTCGTGTGCTATTTGCTGTCGAGGCAATGGCTGAACCTAAAGCACCTCGTCCAGCGCCCGCACTTGCGGCAGCACCACCGGCACTACCCGTGTTACTTGCGCCACCCGTAGCACTGCTACTCGTAAACTCTCCTGGTTTTGCACCTTGCAACGATACATCATCCAAGAATAAAATCCCCAAGCCCGTACCTGAAGCAACCTTCACGGTAGGCGGGGTATTGAAAACGTTTTGCAAGTTATCGCCCCATTGCTGTCCTACTTGACCTAAGGCCGCAATGTATTGTTGCTTAGGCGATAAGTCTGGCGTTGAGACCTGCGTACTTAAACCATTTGTCGTCGTCGTTGAACCGGCTTGTTGAACCACTTGACCATATCCAGTTAAAAATGCTGACGCAAACATCGTGCCGTAACGCAGTAAATAATGACTATTCACATGCGTCGCCAACGCGGTACGCGCGGTGTTAGGATCAATAGCCACCGCATTGATTTTAATACTGTGTCCCAATTGCGGTAAATTCATAATGTTGAACGTCAACACCACCCGCTTTTCTTCTCGATGTAAATTCCCCAGCAATTTAGCGCCTTTAAATTTACCCTGCACCAAGGTTGCCATCACAGGTCCAGGTTGATCGCTATTAACCGCTGTTTTCAGCACACCAAACTCAATGTAACCCGCTTTCGCATCAGCGGGCGCACGTGCATCAGAACTACCAGCACCATCCGTGCCGCCATTTCCATCACCATCTGCACTACTACCATCCGCATGGCTATGCTTATCTTTCGCACCAGCAACAAATTGCTGATCAGCATGAGGTTGCCATGCCGTAAATAAAGAAGCGGCTTGCGTTGACATGGCTTGTTGTAATTGCTGAACTTTTTGTTGTTGCTGTTGGTTTGCTAAGTATTGATCCTGTTGTGCCAAGACACGTTGTAAATTGGCATTCGGTGAATGGCCTGTCGGAATATTCGCAACCGCACTTTCATCACCTTGTGATGGCATTGCCGGTGCAGACAAGTCACCCGCAGCATTTGTCGCGCCATATGCTGCCAATAATTTTCTCGCTTGGGCTGCAGTCAATTTACCTTCCGCCAGCAAACGTTTAATTTCTTCAGCACAAACTTCGCGAGGCATACCTTTTTTACACGCGGCAGCCAGTGCCGCTTTATCGCTTGCAGATAATGCGCCGGTTTCTTGCAATGCATTCAATAAATGTTGCCCCGGTGACAACAACTTATTCGCAGCAGAAACTGCACCGTACGCAGATAACAGTTTCGGTGTTTGAAGCGATGCCAAACCCAAAGCTTGAATCGCCTTCGCACACGCTTCACGTGACATCCCAGGTCGACACGCAGCTTCCATCTGTGCAGCTTGCGCAGGAGACAAAGACCCATCATCCAACAAGGATTGCACCGCTTGCGCACCCTTTTCTGCCACCATTTGTTTATCATCTTGGCCAGATACCGCATGCGTTGCGCCATAAGCTGCCAGTAATTTACCGGCTTGTGCCGCAGATAACTTACCCTCAGCTTCTAAACGTTGAATTTCTGCTGCACACTGTTGACGAGACATCCCCGGTTTACACGCCGCAGCAATCTTCGCTGAATTTTCAGCAGACAAAGCACCGCCACTGAGCATACCAGCTAAGGTCTTTTCACCAGTACCTGCTGTATCAGCTGCATGATCCGCGCCGTACGCGGCCATTAATTGCTTAGCTTCTGCCGGTGTTAATTTGCCCTCAGCCAATAAACGCTGAATCGCGGCCTGACACACGGCTTTAGGAACGCCAGGCTTACATGCTTGCGCAACACTGGCTGCTTCTGCCGGTGTTAAATGTCCCATTTTAATCAACTGATCTAAAGCATGATCGCCAGCCGATCCTGTACCCGCCATCGCACCGTAAGCAGCTTCCAGCTGCTTAGCCAGCGCAGGACTTAATTTGCCTTCTGCTTCTAAACGTTTTAATACGGCTTCACACACACTGCGTGGAACCCCAGGGTGACAAGCCGCTTTGATTTGACTTGCAATGTCTGCAGATAAGCGACCATCTGCCAATAATTTATTGACTAGCTTATCGCCATTTTCTTCGCAAACGCCATCTTTCCCATATTGCTTTAGGAGTTGTTTTGCTTGCTTGTTTGTTAAGTCTTTGCTTTTGACCGCATCATCCATCGCGGACTGACAATCACAGTTAGATTTATTACGTGCACAGGCTGCCGCAATCGTTGCCATGCGCTGGATCATCGACTTGGTCATCGCCATGGGCGTTGAATCATCTTCTCCATTAAAACAATAAGGGAATTTATTTTGCAACACACCACAACGACCACCATAACCAGATTTAGCGCTATTAAAGCTCGTCATGTCAAAGTGTGTCTGACGTAGAATAGTTGGTACCGCGCTACCACCAGTATGCAATGCCTGTACCGCTTGGTCTTGGTTTTGTTTTTCTTGGATCTTAATATATTGCGCCGTAGCTTTATCGCTACCAGGTATCGATTCGATACTAGGTGGCGCACTTAAACTAGCACTACTACCAATCCCTAACTGTTTTACGCGCATAGAAAAGTAGCTAACGGCTACAATAACAATCGCCAAAACAACCGCAACGATCAGAATCACGCGCGTCCGTGCATTACCTGTTTTTTTCTGCTTATCCGCCATCTAAAATCCCTCAACCTTTAGTTGCGTCACTTGGCCATGTGCACTGACCAACACCATCGGTGTTTTTAACAACTGGTACGCATGCATACCATCCGCGCTAGACATTTTCGCTAACCAGCCAGGTGATAAAACAGTATAGCGCGTACGAAGATATAACTTATCACCTTCTTGCCAAACTTGCGCTTTACCGCCAGAAACTTTCAGTGTTTTGCTTCCAGCAGGTGGCACACCATCAAGAACACCTAACAACAAATTACTTGCCGCTTCAGGCAAGCCGTTATCCATTGGGACAGCTGCCGCATTTGGCCCTAAGCCTTGCACGCGCAAATCAATGCGGTAATCCACTACTTTCTGTCCTGGCACCAAGGTCAACATTACCGGCGTCGACAAGCCCCGTAACTTCACCGCTAAATTGCCATAATTATAAAGCACTGCGGCTTGAATCATTAAGGTATTACTTTTTTTGTCCCACTGAATATTAAATGATTTCGGATCGCCTAAATCATACGACTCAATCGGCCAAGGCGAACCCGTAGAATCTAAAAACACAAGCGAAGACACAAAACCCGCAGCCAAACGAATGGCAGGCGGCGCAGAACCCGGTGACAAATTCACAATCAATGACGATGCAACCGGTTTAGGCGGCACGCCAGCAGGTGTTGCTGCAGCACGTTGCGATTGATCATAAAACTCATGCAGCGAACGTATTTGTGTAGGACTTAAAGGCATTTGCTGTTCGACTAAGGCACGAAAGGCTTGCGAACGCATTTCTTTTTTCGAATTCAGTTGTGGCATAGAGGCACCTGCATTGGCCGGTGGTGTTCCCATTTGCTGAGACCCGGTTGGTTTCCCGGCTTGTTTAAATGCTGATTGAAAAGAATTTAAAGAGGAATCCCCTTCTCGTGATGCTGCACCACTATTTTCAGCCGGCGGATTTTTTAACGCTTGGTTAATTTGATCTAACACAGGATTAGTTTCACCCGCACTCCACACAAGCAACGGTACTGCAAGCAGTACCGGCGCAAGCCAATAGATTCGAGATAGGCATTTACTCACATTAGGACCCTTCTGCTACGAACTGGGCGATACCAATACCTTCCGGCGTATTCAAAGAAGGTACACGCGTCACCACCATGGTAATCATCAGTGAGACTTGCACATTTTGGCTAGCACTCTGATAAGTCACTAAAATCGGCAATTGAATTTTCCAGGTATAACGCCCATTCACAATGCCTTCTTGGATAATTACCGGCGCACCCGTCGGCACCGCTGAAACCACTAATTTTTTCGATGTTACCGCTTGCAAGTTATTGGAGGCTTGCAATGCATTCATAAATTGTTTCCAACCATTCGTCGTAAAATAACCAGATGCATCCTGCAACGACTTACGATAATTCACAAAATTATAAGTATAAACACCAATCGCTGCACGTGTAGACCACTGCAACACAGCCGCTTTAGATAAATTAGGTTGACTCAATGGAATCAAAGGCATAATGCGCCCATTACCACTGGTTGCAAAATACTGAGGGGCCGGACGATGCGTAACGAGGTACCAGTTAACACTCGCCAAACCAACAATAATCATAATTGCTAACAACAACACCCCCACAAGACGGCGATAATTGTCTCGGTAAAATGTATGCCGAAGTTGAACGGTTACGGCACCTTCGTCTGCTGTTTCTTTTGACATCCTATCTGCTCCCACTACACATCATGTAAGATACGAAATTTTACTTCAACTCGGCGATTATCCGCACGCCCAGCCGCTGTCGCATTCGTATTAATAAACTGACTCGCACCATAACCATGCGCGACAACAAATCGCGTATCAATGTTGTCTTCCCATAAATAACCTGCTACTGCCTGTGCTCGCTGCTTAGACAACGCCAAACTTGCCGCAGCGGCAGCATGGGTATCAGTATAAGCATCCACATCCAATGAGGACTTAATCGGATAATGGCGCAATAATTTGGCCACTAAATCCAATGAATATTCCCCATTATGCAGGAAAGTCGCTGAGTTAGGGTAAAACAATTTATCACTCGCCAGGATAATGCGCATATTGTCGCCTACCTGAACGACTTTAATCCCTTGCTGTTGTAACTGCCACAACGGAGATTGATGTCGCTCAAGATATTGTCCCATCGCACCACCCGCGATACCACCAGCTAACACACCGACCACTGGCCCAGCTGGCCCAGCACCGGCACCACCAATGGCAACACCAATGGCAGCACCATACACCGCACCGGCAATCACGCCCTCACCCGCCAAACTTGGCTTAGGTGTGGGATTATTAAAAGTCGAGCGACAGCCTACCAACGCCAACATCGTTAGCGATAGCACACAAGATAATCGTCTAAGTCTCTGATTTTGCTTCATCATTCTTTGCATCGTATCATCTAAGCCCTTTCGAATCTGCCACCTAATCATCTTTATTTTGCTCAGCTTGCTTTCTTGCCTCAACATCAGCCACCAACTGATGAATTGCTGCACTATATGTGTCCGGTGCAGGTGCTTCCATCACCTCAGGCGGATAGAAAGTAGCCTGCTCCATATCACGAATTAATTCTTTGGCCACACTACCGGCCATAGTTTCCGAACGACCTGCTAACCGCTCAATAAATTCTAATTGGTCTAAAATTGGTTTTTTGCGCAACAAAATACCGCGGTAACGCTTACGCCGCTCATCAATATCTAAGGACTGCAACAATGTCATCGCTTGTTCTGATATAGGGGCACGCATGAAAATATTCGTACTATCAGCAGCCATAGGAATTTCTTCTTGCTGTGCCGCGGGCTGAGCATTTTCACCTTCAGCACCGGCCACACCATCTTGCAAAGCAATCAAAGCCGTCACTGCTCGCTCAATCGGATCTTGATCGCGATGTTCCTCGAACAAGGCAACCAACTGATCCACATCTGAAGAGGATGCAACTGATTGTATTGGCTCATACTGTCCCGATATAATTTTATCGAAATTATCAAACTGCGTAATAATTTCATTGCATACCGTACTCGTCGGTTTATCCACCCGTAACATTTGATTAAGGCGCATGTACGGCACCATATTAGGATCGGCATAAAACATACGAGCACGCACAATTTTTGATTTGAAGAAGATGTGTGCTTCCCCTTCACGCTGATCTTTTAGATCCAACAAATCAATACGTGCACGTTTTTCAGAAGAGGAACTGCGTGTATCTAAATAAGTATTCGTCAAACTAGCAGGATTTGTTTGGAAAGCATCAACCTTCGTTACGAATGCTTCACCCGCGGTCTTCGAGAAAAACTCCCACGTTTCTTGTGGATCTTCAAGCTTCATCGCAATTTTAATATTGGTATTCGCACCAATAGACATCGCTTCTTCTTTCGATACTTTTTGGAATGCCGGTAAATCCTGTCCCGCAAAAATAGCGGAGAAACCTAAAGAACGCGCCTGCGCAGGTACCACGGCAAAACCTTTCACCGCATAGTAACCATACTCATCCAAAATACACATAAATGGTGTTTTCGCATTTGTAGGTTTACGCTCAATCACATCGTGGTAAGTTCCCTCAACAGAGTAGCCCAAACCCGATGCCATCATTGCACGCAAGGTCGCAATAATAACTTTACCCAAGTTAGCTAATTCATCCGGAGATTTTTCTAGCGCAGGGAGCAATACCGTTAAGATCCGACGATTGAGAACCACATCCGGCATATCAACTTCTGCTAGCTTCACCCGCAAAATATGGCCATAGGTATCCGCTAAAGAAGTAAACACCCGCGTTAGCTGCATGGTAATAAAACCATGTTGCTCAAAAGTTTGCGATCCTTGCTTACCTTTTTTATTGAAGTCATAACCTGGCAAAGTATCAAGGTAATGCTTAATCGGTTGCAAAACCACATCCGGCGTACCTTCTAGACTCACCGCTTCTTGCTCAAAACGTGGAAACACATTGTCTGCACCAATCGCTTCGACTTTTGGCAGAGGGAAATATAAGCGAATCGCATTCGCATCTAATAAGATGTGCCCTTGATCTCGCGCGTACACCAAGATCTTCATTAGGGCTTCCACAAAGGAAATCGCACGACCCTTCCACATATCACCATCCGGTGTTGCCGAAGCGCCATCCATCATACTGACAACCAATTGCGACAACATGCTCGAAGAACCCGTGGCAAAAGGATTTAATGTATTAGAAACACGATTTTCCTGTGGCCCCACAATATCTTTGGCACCCGTCATGAAGTTTACAAGCAAGACATCATCTTCTCGCCCCATACTGCGTGACATAGAATAAATTTTTGAGAATAAGGAGTTATCACCTTTACCATCAACATAAATAAAACCACTACCCTGCAATAAGGCATTGTATGCAATAGAAACCAACGCTTCGGTTTTACCACTACCGGTAGAACCAAAAATCAGTACGTGCGTTCGCATATCATCATTGTTAAACCACAATTCTTCATTGGTTTTTCGTTCATTACCAAAATAACAAATCCCTCGAGATTTGCGTGGTTTAATTGTGCCAGGGATTAAATCATTATAATCTTTTGTCTCTGCCGTTTGGGGTAATCGAAATGGTAAGGTGTGTTTGCGCAGATAACCCGTTAAGAAAACAATGATTGACATCAAGAAGATAAAGTCTGTTAGCCCTGGTAACGCAAAACCCAGCACGGTAAAACACCCCAACGCAATCGCAACAAAAATCGTGTTATCGAAAAAGTCATAAAAACGTTTACCCAGGGTACGGGTATCCCTCAGCAGTAAGTGCGGATCTTGTTCTTGCCGGGCGTCTAAACCACGTTGCACCATTTTTAGTTACTTCCTCTGTTCAGCACCTTAGTACTATCTGGAGATTCCAGCTCAAGGCCGGAATGACAGGTGGCATCATCGATTCTACTCATTCGTCGGTCTCTTCTGGTTTATAGATAACTGATTCTAATTCTTCATCTAAAGCATCCACCGCCGTTTTCACCATTGGAATTGGCAACGGCCGACCAAACAAAAGTTCGGTTTTCCAATGCGCAAATGCACCAGCCACTTCAGGGACAGAAGTCTGACGACCCACAGCATTCAACATAAACCAAGTACGTCTATCCAACGGTTTTAACCATAAAAAATCTGCTGATGCTAAAACACCATCCGTACGTGCCAGCTGTAACATCGACGCCATCAATGTTAGCTCATAAGCATGTGAGCCCATCGCGCGACGAACGGCTTTGAGTTTCATATGTTTTCGCAAGATAGGACGTACACCAGAAAAGTCTAATTTTCCCGTTGCCGCAGATAAAGCAATTTGATCAAACAACTTTTCAGTAGAATCTCGATCTTCATTCGCTTTTGCCGCAAAGGCCGCGAATAAGGCTTGTAAATGAATAGGCATATGCTCTACGCCACGAAAAGGTGCGCCCAACTGCACAGAAAACACCGTCTCTGCTTTTTCACGGATTAACGTCGCCGTACGTTTAATACGGGGATCATATATACTGGGATCGAGCTCTTCCAACAATAAGTCAAAACGTTTACAGAATTGCAGCGGATTCATCGCAATGGCCCAACGCCCTTTTTCCACATGTTCTTTCACAAGATCCAAGTTGGAAACCGGCATAATTTGCGGCCAATTACCTTTTTCACTCGCTAATAAGGTTTTCATAGAGTGGGTACGGTGGAAACGTGTAATAGGATTACTAAAATACATCCATACGGTCAAACCGCCCATCAATAAACCCAAGGGGTATCGTAAGTACCGACCCACAGCTTCACTGACCATACTGAGTTGCTGAAAGCTCACGCTACTTGCTGACGTGTCCTGAATAATTTGTGCAACCGCATGTAAACGCGGCACGATTGGGCTCAGTAATTTGATTTCCATCAGTTTTACGCGAAATAAAAAAGTAACAATCTGCGCATGAAAGTAATACCAAACCACGCCACATAGAAGGAAGAGACCAAGGGTCATCCAGAGTGCGGAATAAGAACTGTCTTGCTGTTGGCCACCAGAGGCTGCTGGAGGAGGCATAAGGCTTCACCCTGTATCAATTTGTTTCCTTCGTACCGACCAATCTACCTGATTTACTTAGAAAAATATACCCACGCTACTTCTCACATGTTGAATCCCATGGCACTTGCAACAAAGAAATTTTTTTATACAATAGACAGTAATGTGACAGAAAAGGAACGTCAATGTCTGCCCAATCCAGCACCAGCCGTAAGACCTGCATACGCTGCGGACTCGTGAAACCGCTTGCTGCGTTTCATGCCTACGAAGTTGATGAAGATGGCACAGAGACCAGTGCCGGAAGCAATGCTGGTGGCACAATCCTGATCTATAGCGCCATTTGCCAAGCTTGCGCCTTGGGCAATCCCGAGAATGCTTCTGTTGATTACAACCATCAGATACGCCGCGATCTATTTGCACAAGAACAAACCGCTGTTGAGCGCAAACAAACCGATAGGGAAACCGCGAAAAATCGCGAACAACATGATTTCAAGCGTGATCATGAACTAGGCGATAAAGCGAAAACAGAAAAAACCAACACCAGTGGTCTAGATGGAAAAACCAGTAGCGCCCTGCAAAAATCTAAAAGTCGATCAGGTGCATTCGGACGCATGGCTGGTGCCGCTTCACAATTGTTTAGCGGCAAAAAAAGTACCGCTTCCAGCAAGGCGCGCAGCGGAAACACCGCATCCAAAAGCAAGCAAACAGGCACAAAAGCAAGTAAGTCCTCTCAATCTATGTTTGGACAAAAAACTTCTTCAGAAAAAAGTGGCTCGAAGTCGACGCCTCAAACCAAGCAACAAACACAACAAACCACGAAAAGCGCAGCTGAAAATACGCGAAGAGAATCGTCAGAAGCCACACGCATGACCAACGAAGGCGTATTCCGCGATATGAAAATCAAAGTGGTAAAATCAACAAACGGTGGCGCGAAAAGTAGCCCACGTAATTTTATTAGCCCCTCATCGGGCGGTAGTAAATGATGCGAGTGTGCGCGACAGCACATCCAAACTGACTGGCTTTATCAGCCATGCATTAAACCCAAGCGATTCATAATTCTCATGCTCAAGCTCGTGCCCGGTTAGCGCAACGATCGGCAGCACATCACGATCAAGACTTGCGCGAATACCTGCCGTGGTCTCAATACCATCTATTCCCGGTAAACCAATATCCATCAACACAAGCTGAAACGTATTGGCTGCCGTGACTTGCAATGCTTGCTCACCACTCTCTACCACTGTGCTATCGTAACCCAAGCGCGCCAGCATCAGCTGTAAGACTTTCTGATTAATGCGGTTATCTTCGACGATCAATATGTGTGGCGACATGTGTAACAAACTCTCCCAAAGAAGGTCCGCAGGGTAACGTGTGAAAAGTTAAAATACAACAGTGAGTTATTACCAATCATGGGGTGATCTTATTGAGGCGCTCGTGCTTGTAGGTATAAGATCCAGAAAAATTCTCGAATTTTATAATATTAGCCAGCTGCACAGCTGTTTCTCTAATCAGCAACAGCGGTCGACCATCACGATCTTCATTATAGTGTGCACGCCCACGCGGGATAATAATATCTTCATCTTTCACTTGCACCGCCACAAACGCATCTTTGGTCCGCACAGGGCGTGAGGCAATGAATGCCTTCACGTCTTCTTCAGACTGATACACCGGCCGCCCTACACTTTTTGCAGGCAACACAGACAATATTTTTTCCCACTCATGTAACTTGTCACCTGCTGTTGCATACAAAGCAATATACACCTGCTGATAACCGGGTTTAATCGTTACTTTTTCTTGAGCATCATCTGCATCAGATTGCGTGTCTTTCAGTTGAAAGCCTTTAATTAAACGTTCACGTAATCGTTTTAATTCTTTACCTGCCGCTTCAAATAACAAGCCACCTTCCCAGTGACCATTGGCAATTGCGGTGCTTAATGCATCGATAATTTTCTGGTTAATCTCCATGTCATGTTGCGTATCATTATCGCCATAACGTTGCTGATATAAGTCTTGCGCTTGCTGGAGAGATTCATTGAGGACTTGGTACACTTCCGCATTCAACAAACTCCACTGCGCGCGATCTTGTTTCACGCTGCTTTGTTGTTGTTGGTGTTTTTGAACAGTAGATGAAATATCGGCCGCTATTTTGCGGCCGGAAAAGAAACTAGAGTCGGGTGCATCATCCATGGCAACTCAGTAGATTATTTAGTGAGGGTATGCTGCGCAGCAGGACCTTGTTGAAAATTCGCCATAGCCTGAAAAGTATTCTCACCCTTGCTTGCAACAAGCATCGCAGCACTCAAACCAGATCCTGTAGATAGGGTACGCGCTTCAATATCGATTGAGTCATTATTGTCGGATGGTCCGGCGTGTTTGTTATGTCCGTTTAAATCAGCCATGTTCGTTACCTTTTATATGTTAATTGCTTCATTGGTTTCATTGTAGCTGCGCTATATTAACGTTTCCTTAAGGAATCCACAAATATTTGTTTTTTTAGGCTAAAAATCAATCAGAGCGGCTTTTTAAGGCCATGCTATGAATTCAGTCGTATAGTAATTCATCAAGCGGTGTCTCGTCCTTACTCGGTGCACAATGAATCAGCTCACACATCACGTCGGTTAAGCATAGCAGACGCAAAGTTTCTGGCGTAATGTCGTCAAAAACCACCTTCACGCCCAGCTGAGTCCCCTCAGCTTGCTCATCTAAGGTAATCCCTAACCCATAGCCCAAACACAAGGAACATAACTGGTCCGCACGACGCGCCATGGCAGGCAACAAACCAATATCTTTAAAGACATCTTCGTAAGGAATCGGGCGACTATGTAGCGTAAAATTCGCCTTGAGCTGTCTAGCAATCACACAGGCTTTTTTCGTGATCTCTTCTGTTGTTGTCATGCTCTATCTTATCTCCACCAAGGGCTAGCGATCTTACGACGTCCCGCCAAACTTGAACGGAACCAACGTAAGAAGACGGGGACAGTGAATCCATAGCGCTCCAATGCTGCGAAAAATATCATCGCCACAATGGCTACCCAAAAGGTCCACCAAGAAATGTGTAATAAAAACACGAGAAATGGAAATGCAGCACGCGCATCCACCATAAAAAAGCGCGGCATACGTGCGGAATCACGCCAATGGGCTTCGGCCACTACTCTACTCCTCACGAATCACTGTTTATGTGATCCCTAGGATAACGGAACGGCGTTTGAATGCCAACCAGTTGTTAGCTAACTGCTTGACAATACAGCGAAAAAATTGCTTCAATGAGGTTATTGTTTCAACCCAAAAAGTTGCCGTCCTATGTCAAAATGCATTTCCCTGTCTGCGTTATCACTTGCGTGTCTCATTGGCTGTACGCCAGTGCCTTCTGATAACTTGCCGTCGAACACAGATATCGCTGTTTCCGACAACACAAAATTAACAGAAGCCGCGGTTTCTGCCTCTAAGTCTTTAGCGCGCTTAGCGCAAATCGAACAAGCCGTTCATCCGGACAAACCGATCACGACACCACCCAACCCATCCAGCTACGGCATGGGACAGTTGGTCTCCGTTGATTGGTCTGGTCCTATCGGCCCCATTATCGATAAAGTCGCCAGTGCCAGTGGTTATCACGTGCGTGTACTGGGTAACGCACCGAGCATTCCTGTGATCATTAGCGTCGCTGCACACAACATTCCCTTGGGTGATGTGCTTAGCAACATTGGGTATCAAGCGGGTAACCGCGCAGATGTCGTCGTCTTCCCATCCACGCATACGATCACATTGAAGTACACTGCATGAAAATAGCTGCGACCATATGTTTCTCTCTGTTAACACTTTCTTTAGTGGCATGTACGCCGCATGCGAGTGTTGATCAAGAACATCCAACGCTTTCACAAATTGAATCGATGAATAGTCGTCAATTCACGGAAAAAAGCACAAAATCAAACTCGATCCGTTTGGCTGCCTTGCGTGACACCGCCATGGGTTATGCCGCACAACAAGCCTTAGCAGAACGCAGCGATCAGATTAACGCCTTACTCAACAAACAAGCAAAGCAATTAGATCACGTGTTTAATTTCTCAAATATTATGCTTGATCATCATGTCGTGCCACCCGTACTCGAGGTTGGTAACAACGCATTACGTTTAGATGGCGCACAAACCATTCGTATTTCAGATAAAAATTATAAAATTCTTAAGCAAGCTCACTTTGCCACTGTCTCGCCCAGTTGGCGCGATTATCTGTGGATGAACTTCACTAAACCGGCGAAACCTGATATCACCCTGCTACCTAAAAACCACGCAGAACAAGCTTACTGGAAAAAATATTCAGCTCAAGGTTGGCACAATGGACTATCGCAAGCGAACCAAATCCTTGATCAAAACCTCGGCCGTTTAAAGCGCGATTACGAAGGCATGGTGCTCTACCACGAATTACTTGCCAGACACATGGTGAGTCAACCCTATGTTGCTAAAACAGAAATGGGGATCACTGGTGGCGGCGATCACATGAATATTCATGACCAATTACTACGGATTACCGCATTACCCGGATTGAATGTAGAAACCAGCAAATGGAAAACGGCGCTAAGATATGACGACGACAACTCCTGACAATGACACGCGTGAAGATTACATGCCAAATGAACCTTCGCGTTTTGATGGCCATAACATCGATGAAATTCTAGCATTTTGCGAAACGCGTCAGGCATCAGATATTACTTTACAGTCTGAAGAGCCTATTTTTGCCGAGGTTTTTGGTCGTTTAATGCGGATCACACGCCGCGCATTATCCAACACGGAAGTGGGCGATGTATTGAATTCTATTTATGGTCCCAATGGTACCGCACAATTGTTAAGTGGTAAGGATGTTGATACCCATTATGAATTTCGCCCTAATCGCACCGAACGTTATCGTTATCGTGTGAATGGTACCGCTTGCCAAGTTGAAGGCAACGACGGGATTCAAATTACTTTACGAAGCATTCCCTTTGAACCACCAGATTTAGCCGACTTAAATTTACCGCAATCTATTCTGGATGCCATTGCGCCTTACCAAGGCGTGGTTTATGTTACCGGTGCAACGGGTTCTGGTAAAAGTACCTTGCTCGCCTCTGTGATTAAATCACTAGCTGCTGATCCATTAAGTGATCGTAAAATATTAACCTACGAATCGCCGATCGAATTTGTTTACGACAGTGTTGATAAACAGTCATCCATTGTCAGTCAATCAGAAATTCCTCGCCACATTCCTTCGTTTGCGATGGGCGTGCGTAATGCATTGCGTCGTAAGCCACGTTTGATTCTTGTTGGTGAGGCACGTGATGCAGAAACTATTAGTGCGGTATTAGAAGCCGCATTGACCGGTCACCCCGTGTATACCACCTTGCATGCCAACGGTGTTGCTGAAACCATGCGACGCTTGGTAACCTCTTTCCCTAGCGAAGAGCGCCACGGCCGCACCATCGATATTATTGAAACCATTCGTTTAGTCATCTGGCAAAAGCTGGTCCCCTCCACCGATGGCAAACGTGTTGCATTGCGAGAGTATTTAATCTTTGACGAAGAAGTCCGCGATAAATTATTAGAATGCGATCCAGACAACATCACCCAAGCCACTCGCGACATATTACGCTCGCATGGTCGTGTGATGTTAGAAGATGCGAAAGAAGCATTCGATGCTGGGAAAATTTCAGAGCGTAC